>CAYPHE010000439.1:0-2147 GCA_964410075.1 uncultured Polaribacter sp. | reverse complement strand
TGATCATCATTGGAGCCTTATTAGAAGGTTTAGCATTTGGTGCATTAATCTTAGGGAAATAATTCCTAAAAAAACTAAAAGCATTTTCTGCAACGGTTGGTTGCAGAATGCTTTTTTAAAATTAAACAAAAACAAAATCAATAATAGTTTTATAGTATGGAAACTTTATTAAATGACTTTTCAATAGGATTATTTGTAATGCAAATAGTTATTTTGGTTATCTTAATCTTCTTACTTGCTAAGTTTGCTTGGAAACCAATTTTAAAATCTCTTGATGAAAGAGAATCTGGTATTGAAGAGGCTTTAGAAGCTGCTGCAAATGCTCGTAAAGAAATGCAAAACTTACAAGCAGATAATGAGCGCTTAGTAAAAGAAGCTAGAGCAGAAAGAGATGCAATGATGAAAGAGGCTAGAGATATTAAAGATAAAATGATTGCAGATGCAAAAGAAGATGCAAAAGAAGTAACTACCAAGTTAATTGAAAATGCACAAGCTTCTATTGCTCAAGAAAAGCAAGCAGCTATTGCAGACTTAAAAAAGCAAGTTGCAGAATTATCTATTGGTATTGCAGAATCTGTAATTAAAAAAGAATTGTCTTCTAAAAAAGATCAGTTAGAGTTAGTAGAAGGTATTTTAAAAGACGTAAAGTTAAATTAAGTATCCAATGAAAGACGCTAGAGCAGCATTACGTTACGCAAAAGCTATTTTAAATCTTGCTAAAGATTCAAAAGCAGAAGAGGCAGTTAATAAAGATATGGCTTTATTAACCGCTACTATCTCAGAAAATAGTGAGTTAGAAGTAATGCTTAATAGTCCTATTATTAAAGCTTCAGACAAAGTAAATGTGTTAAATGCATTGTTTAAAGATAAAGTAAACAATATTACATTAGGCCTTTTTCATTTGTTACAAGATAATAAAAGAATAGCATTGCTAGACGCTATTGCTATAAAATATGCTATAATTTTTGATCATTACAAGCATACACAAGAAGCAAAAGTAACTACTGCAGTACCTTTAACTGCAGATATAGAAAAACAAGTAGTTGCTAAAATTGTAGAAATAACAGGAGATAAAGCAAATTTAGTAAACGAGGTAAATCCAGATATTTTAGGCGGATTTATATTACGTGTTGGCGATGTTCAATACGATGCAAGTATTTCAAATTATTTAAATGAATTAAAAAAGGAATTTGACAATAGTCATTATATTCCTAAATTATAAAAAAGCGCTAAGCTTAAAGCAAATCTTATAAAATGGCAAGTATTAAACCAGCTGAAGTATCAGCAATTTTAAAAGAACAATTAACAAATTTTGAAGCGAAAGCTACATTAAACGAAGTAGGAACTGTATTACAAGTAGGTGATGGTATTGCTCGTGTTTACGGTTTATCTAACGTACAGTATGGAGAATTAGTAGAGTTTGATAATGGTTTAGAAGGTATTGTTTTAAACTTAGAAGAAGACAATGCTGGTGTAGTTTTACTAGGTTCTTCAGTAAACGTAAGAGAAGGTTCTACTGTTAAAAGAACAGAAAGAATTGCTTCTTTAAAAGCAGGAGAAGGAGTTGTTGGTCGTGTTTTAGACACCTTAGGAAATCCTATTGATGGAAAAGGACCAATTGAAGGAGAAACTTTTGAAATGCCTTTAGAGCGTAAAGCACCAGGTGTAATTTATAGAGAACCAGTAACAGAACCATTACAAACTGGTATTAAATCTATTGATGCAATGATTCCTGTAGGTAGAGGTCAACGTGAGTTGATTATTGGAGACCGTCAAACAGGTAAATCTACAGTTGCTATTGATACAATATTAAATCAAAAAGAATTTTACGAAGCTGGTAATCCTGTTTACTGTATTTATGTAGCTATTGGGCAAAAAGCATCTACAGTTGCTGCTATTGCAAATACATTACAAGAAAAAGGAGCTTTAGATTATACAATAATTGTTGCTGCAAATGCATCTGACCCTGCACCAATGCAAGTTTATGCACCGTTTGCAGGAGCTGCAATTGGAGAATATTTTAGAGATACTGGTAGACCAGCATTAATCATTTATGATGATTTATCTAAACAAGCTGTTGCATACCGTGAGGTTTCTTTATTATTAAGAAGACCTCCAGGACGTGAGGCATATCCTGGTGATGTATT
>CAYPHE010000438.1:0-2151 GCA_964410075.1 uncultured Polaribacter sp. | reverse complement strand
CTACTGTAATTTTCTCTTGGGATAATGTACCTAAAGCTCGTTTAATTAATAGATACGATGTCTATTTTGCGTGGTCTAAAATTATGAAAGATCAATTAAGTTTACTTTATCCAGAAATTGATAAAAATAAAATAAAAGTTACTGGTAGTCCTCAATTTGAATTCTATTTTGAAGGTAAATACAAACTCACAAAAGAGGCTTTTTTTAATAAATATAATTTAGATATAAAAAAGAAAACAATTTGTTTTTCAGGTGACGATGAAATGACTTCTCCTTTTGATCATATTTATTTTAGAGATTTATGCGAAAGTGTTGCCAAGTTTTCAGAGAAAGATAGACCTCAAATAATTTTTAGAAGGTGTCCTGTAGATTTTAGCAATAGGTATGATGATACATTAGAAAAGTATTCAAGTTTTGTTGTTCAAATAAAACCAGACTGGAACATAGATAAAAATTCGAATAATTCATTTTCTTTAATTTATCCTGCTTATAATGATATCGGTATTTTAGTAAATACCTGTTTACATTCAGATTTAGTCATAAATTTAGGAAGTACAATGGCACATGATTTTGCAGTTTATAACAAACCTTGTTTATACCTAAACTATAATCCTGTAAAAGAAAACAATTGGAACGTTGACGATATTTATAAATTTGAACATTTTAAAAGTATGGATGGTTTAAATGCTGTTGGATGGGTAAATAATAAGAAAGATTTTTTTGAAAAAATATTACAAGCATTAAATAAGCCAGAGTTAGTTGGTAATGATAGATTAGTTTGGTTAAAAAAAATCATCAAAAATCCTATAGAAGAAAACTCTTTAGAATTAGTTGCTAAGATTTTAGAAGAATTTTAAATTGTTTTTAAAATAATCTTTTTTTTAAAGGATATTTAACCAAAATATTTTAGATTGTATTAGTATTTATAATTTCTAATTTTAACATGCATATTTGTTTTATCTCTAGCGAGTTTCCTTTACCAAATGTTTCTTATGGAGGTATCGGAACATTTCTACTTACATATAGTAAAATGTTAGTAAATAATGGTCATAACGTTACTATCTTCGGGGTTACAGATAATAAAGAAATTCATACAGTTTTTGAAGACGTTACAGTTCATTACGCAGCAAGAAGTAAATCAAAAAAAATAGCTTGGTATAAAAACGCACAATTAATATCAAAAAATATTAAAAAAGTTCATAAAGAACACAAAATAGATATTATAGAAGCTCAAGAAGGTGGTTTTGCATTTATAAAAATTCCTAAAGGAATTAAAAAAATAATAAGAATGCATGGAGGGCATTATTTTTTTCACACTTTTGAAAACAAAAAAATAAACCTTAAAAAAGCATTATTAGAAAAAATATCTTTTAAAAAAACCAACGCTATTATCGCAACTTCCGAATTTGTTAAAAAACAAACTTTACAGTTTATTAATTTTTCTAGTAAAAAATGTGTTACAATAAATAATCCAATTCCTGTAGATAATTTTTATCCAGCAAGAATAGAAAAAGTAAAAAAGGGAACAGTTGTTTTTGCTGGTACTATTTGCGAGAAAAAAGGCATAAGACAATTATGTTTAGCAATACCAGATATTGTTAAAGAATTTCCTGAATTTCACTTATATGCTTATGGAAGAGATTGGTTTTTTCCAGATGGAACTTTATACAAAGAATGGTTATTAAAACAATTATCTGATGAAATAAAAGAACATATTACTTTTAGAGATCCGGTTCCTTATAAAGATTTACCAAAAGTTTATGAATTTGGCGAGTTATGTATTTTTCCTTCTCATATGGAGGTACAGGGTTTAGTAGCACCAGAAGCAATGTGCATGGAAAAAGTAGTAATTTTTACCGAGTATGGTCCTGGTCCCGAAACTATAGATGACGGTATTAATGGTTTTTTATGTAAACCTTTAGAAGTAAAGAGTATTTCTGATACTGTTATAAAAGTTTTAAAAAATAGAAATCAAAATAGAAAAATAGAAATTGCGGCAAGAGAAAAAGTATTGTCTAAGTTTTCTCCAGAATTGATATTAGATAAAAATCTAAAATTATATAACTCAATATTAAATAAATAATAATTTGTTAAAATCAGATTTTAAGAAATATAAAAAATATTCAGGAAAATCTTCTTTAATATTATTAA
>CAYPHE010000437.1:0-2155 GCA_964410075.1 uncultured Polaribacter sp. | reverse complement strand
ATAAATTTTGCGAATGCAAATATAGTTTTTTAAAGTTCTTTAGCATAACTTTTATAAACTACTCAACTTACTTTTTAAATATTAAGTGTTTATTGTTTAACGTAAATTTCACAGAATCTCTTAAAGTTTATAAAACAAGATAATAAAAGCTTGTTAAATAAAACATCTGTATTTGTTTACTATTAGATAAACCTTCTACTTTTCGAAAAACTAACAACTACTAATTTATCTAAATTATTAAGACAACCTTTTAAAGAAAAAGTTACTCTTTCTATTTATAAACTGGCAAAAAACAAAATCAATGAATCAAAAAAAAAAAACTTTTTTCTACTTCTATTTTTCATTAACTTAACAATATACTCACAAACCATTTCTGGAATAGTATATAATAGCAAAACAAAATTACCTTTAGAGAATATTGCCATATCAACCAATAAAAATACTGGAACAACAACAGATTTAGAAGGTAAATATTCTTTAAATATTTCTAATATTACTTTTGTCAGTTTTACTTCATTAGGTTTTACTAAAAAGAAAATATTATTATCTGAACTTTCTAAAAAAAACTTTATTGTTTATTTAGAAGAAGATGTAAATCTTTTAGATGAAATTTCTTTAACTGTTTCAAAAATATCTTTAGATTCTTTAATTACAAGAACTAAAGATTCTATGAAAAAGAATTTTGTAGGAAGAGCTAGAAAACAAGAGTTCTATGTAAGGTATGCACAAATATTAGACTTTGAAGATTTAGATCTTGACCTAAAAAAGAGTACACTATTAAGTAGAAAGAAAAGGAAACAAGCTAAAGAAGAACTTGAAAAGACTTCTAAAGATTTTTTAACAAAAAAACCAAAAACTGTATCTGAGTATTTTACGTTCTCTTCTCCTATTAAGATTATAAAAGATTCTACCAAAATTGATATCAAAAAACGCTTCTTAATATCAGATAAAATAGATAGTGTAAAAGGTTTTTCAAAATCTGATATTGGAAATGGATTAAAGATTGAAGAAATTGAAAAAAAACTTTCTAAAATTGTTTTAAAATATTTAGACACTAGTAAGACATACAAAACAAAATCAGGTTTTTTTAAATTAGAAGATTCCTTATCTTTTAAAGAAGTTATTAGAGAAGCAGACTCTTTAAGAGAAAATCCCTCTTTTAGCCCTAGAAATGGAGTTTATGTTAAAAATAGAGCTTATTATAAGAGTAGCTTTTTTAATAAAAAGAAACAACAAAATTTTCTAGATCAAGATTATTATTATCATAAATTATTAGGAAATCAGCTAGTAAAAAATAAAATGATGTATGTAATTTCTTTTTGGCCAAAGAAATCTAAAGCGAAACTATCTGGAGAAATTTTTATAAATCCAAAAGATTATTGCATTAGAAAAGTAACTTATCAATTTGCTGAAAACAGAAGAGGGCAACATTTAAATTTAAAATTTCTATTTGGTATAAAATTTTCTGAAAACGTAAAAAGTGGAGAATTGTTTTACGAAAAAAACAATGAAGAAAAAGTATATCTTTCTTATCACAAAGAATCTACAAGAAATTATGCATTTATTGACAGACCTATAAAATTTATAGAAAACTCTTCTGAAAATGAAAAAATTAAGTTCAACATCTTAGTTAGTCTAAATGTTATCGACACAAAAGAATTCTTTTCAAATAACACATTAGAGGTAAATGAAAACGAAATAACTGAAATAACAACAAAGAAAAAACTCTACAATAGAAAACAAAATCCTTTAAAAAAGTATATGACTCTGCAAGAATATAATAGTTCAACTTGGACAGATAGAAAATTAATTACCGAATATTTACAAAACTAATAACAATATAATTTTAATTTAATATTAAAGTAAATGCTAAAATCATTTATAGTACTTTTAAATAATTGAAATAACATGACTCGTTTATTACCTGTCTTAATTGGCATACTTTTTTTTATAATGAATGGATTTTCTCAACAAATTCAAGGTAAAGTAATATCTAAACAAATAGGGAAAATTAAATTTATATTTTTACCTAAGATTCTATTTTGTTGAAAAACAGTATTCATGAAAAATCATATTTTAGTAACTTTAATGCAGCAATTAACCCCATTAACAAAAGAAGAAGCTTTAGATATTGAAGAAAGTTTCCCTATTAAAA
>CAYPHE010000436.1:0-2155 GCA_964410075.1 uncultured Polaribacter sp. | reverse complement strand
ACTATTATTGCGTCAGCAACAGGGGTAAAACAGGAATATTATCAAAAATTTTCGAGCTACCTGTCTGATAACGGAGTTTCAGTTCTCACTTTTGACTATAGTGGTATTGGTCGTTCATTGACAAGGCCAATTAAAGAACTAAAGAACAATGTTGCTGACTGGGGCAAAAATGACTTGGAAAATGTTATCCAATATGTGATAAAGAATTACCCCAACTCTAAAAAAGTAATCCTTGGACACAGTATAGGCGGTCAACTTGTTGGCTTGGCTAAATCTTCAACTAAATTTGATAAAATAATACTTATTGCAGCTCAGTCTGGTTATTGGAAATTTTGGAAAGGAATTGACAGAATAAAAATGTTTTTTAATTGGTATATTCTATTTCCTACGCTTCTATATTTATTTGGGTATCTGAACTCAAAAAAGCTGAGTGGAATGGAAAATCTACCAAAAAATGTGGCTGACCAATGGCGAAATTGGGGTAAAAAACCAGGTTATATGCAAAGCGATAAATCAATAACCTTAAAATATTATGATAAAATTGAACTTGAAATTAGCGCATTTAGTATTGACGATGATGATTTTGCCCCAAAAAAAGCGGTAGAATGGATGACAAGTCAGTATCGAAATTCAAAAATCAAGTCAATTCACTTAAAACCTACTGATTTTAGAGTTAAAAGAATTGGTCATTTTGGCGTATTTAAAGAAAAATTTAGAACAACAATATGGAAAATATTACTAAGCGAAATAAAATAACGAACTGCCAATACTTTATAAACTTTATCATTTTCTTTATGAACGCCAGTAAAAAACCTCATGTTTTTTAAGTCTATATTTTATTTATTCCATTGATTAAACCATGAGACAAAGCTTAAATAAAATGGAGTAATCAATTTAAAAAATACTGAAAGAAAAAATAATAGGAATTGGTATTACAGTAGTTGTTGGTTGTTATTGGAATGATAATTATTAATGTTGAAGTGTAATTGGCTAAAATGGGTTAAATTATTTATTAGTATTTCTTATGGAAAATCAGTAGCAACTTTTGTTGTTTTAGTAGGGGAGGACTTGTTTTAGTTTATTATGTGTATTGTTTGCTACTTACTGGCTGAAAAATAGAAAAAATAAACCAGTATAATGGTTAATGAAAAAATAATCAAACATACACAAAGTATCAAAAAACAAAAGTATTTATATTTAGAAAAATAAAAACAATTTAAAAAACACCAGCTTTAGTTGCTGATCTTTTTATGCTTTTTAGTTTCTTTGTAAAGACTTCATGGAAAATAGAAAAACTACATACCTTTCATTAGGTACTAACCTAGGTAACAAAATAGAAAATTTACAAAGTGCTATAAATATAATTCATAAGCAAATAGGTTTTGTTTCTCAAATTTCTTCAATATATAAAACAGCTTCTTGGGGTTTTTCTGGAGAAGATTTTTTTAATATTTGTATAGAAGTAAAAACTAATCTATCCTCTAAAAGGTTACTGAAGATAGCTCAACAGATAGAAAAAGATCTAGGTAGAAAGCGAAGTGCTGTAAATGAATATCAAAATAGAATTATAGATATAGATATTCTACTATTTGAAAGCGAAATTATTTTATCGGAAGAACTAATTGTTCCGCATTCTAAAATGCTATTAAGGAACTTTGTTTTGGTTCCTTTAAATGAAATAGCATCAGATATAATTCATCCAATAAAAAGACAAAGCATAAAGCATTGTTTACAGGAAGTAGATGATAAAACAGAAATTAATATAATTAAAGAAAAATTAAAAATACCAATTACATTAAAAGATAAATATAACTATATTGCTATAGAGGGTAATATTGGTGCTGGTAAAACTACACTTGCTAAAATGCTTTCCAAAGATTTTAATACTAAACTTGTTTTAGAGAGATTTGCTGAAAACCCGTTTTTACCTAAATTCTATAAGCAAAAAGACCGTTATGCATTTCCTTTAGAGATGAGTTTTTTAGCCGATAGATACCAACAAATTACCGAGAGTTTAGGACAGTTCAACTTATTTAAGAGTTTCATTATTTCAGATTATTATATTTTTAAATCATTAATTTTTGCAAAAATAACATTACAAAAAGAAGAGTTTCTATTGTACAGAAAGTTATTTGATATAATGTACAAAGAAATT
>CAYPHE010000435.1:0-2165 GCA_964410075.1 uncultured Polaribacter sp. | reverse complement strand
TTACCAATTTCTAAGGTAGATAAAGTAAATATTGTTGGTAATGTGTGGGATATAACTAAAAATGAAGATCATAAATTAGTTAGATTAGCTGGAGGTTCCCTCTTTTGCTCTGAAAACACTTGCCATGGAACTATTAAAGAAAGAGAATTATTCGTTGATAAAGAAACTGGAAATATTCATATAGGATTTTCTGTCATCGATTTATAAATAACAATATCAACCCTCTCTTGTTAAAAACAGTATAAGTTGTATTGCTAACTTTTGCTTTCTTGCAAACACACTCACTAGTTTTCTATACTTCTATTATTTGCTAAACTTAGAGCTTAAAACTGACTACAAACCTATTAAAATTAGTATCTGAAGAATAAAAATAAAAACGTATTAAAATATTTTATACATTTGTGACTGAACAGTCAGTTACATGAGTAATAAAGAAAAAATAATACTAGCAGCTTTAGAGCTTTTCGCAAGTAATGGTTATACCGAAACTTCAATAGATAAAATAGCTAAACGAGCTAATGTCTCTAAGGGATTAACCTACACTCATTTTAAAAACAAAGAAGACTTATTGGTGGTTACAATTGAAAACACAATCACCAAAATGACATCAAAACTGTTAGAAATAAAAGATATAGACTTCCATTTTTTCTTTAAAATGTATTCTAATAGTCTTATTGAAAACACTCAAATAATCAGGCTTTGTGTCCTTTTGGTAGCACATCCGCAAACACCTTTAAAAGTCAGTTCTTTATTAGATAAACAGAAATATGAATTATTAGAACTGTTTTCTGATTTGTTAAAAAATAAGTTTAAAGAGAAGGCTAAAATAGAAGCTAAAATTTTATTGGCTACCATAGATGGTATTACCCTAGAATATGTAACTAACCCGAACCCTGATAACCTAAAGAAAGTACTGCAATATTTAATAGAAAAATATACATAATGAATACTATAATAAAAGTAATACTAACAGCTTTGCTACTACTTATAGCTACATATCCATATTTTCATACAGGAAAAGTTCCTGGGGGATTAAGTGAGTTACGTTATTTGGGAACAATTCCCAGTATTTTATTGGTCGTTATCTTTTTCGTAGCCGTTGCATTTTATTGTAGGTCTTTACAAAATGTATTAAAAAAAATAAAACCCGAGAATAGAACTAGGAAGCCCAACAGCGTTTGGTTTATGTATTTAATACCATTTAATTTTATAGAAGATTTCTTTATTGTTATAGACATCGCTAATTCATTAAAAAATGAAATGCAAACCAATAAGAAACTGGTACGGTTCGGTGATTTTGGTTTAACATTAGGTATAGGATGGTCAGTCGCTCAATTATTCTCATTTATCCCCAATATTGCAGGGCAAATATCTGGGCTTGTTGGGTTGGTTTTATGGGTTATCCATTGGATTGTTATCCTTAGAATAAATAAAGAATTAGTACTTGAATACAAAATAGATTAATTATGAGTAAATACATTGACGCAACCGAAAATACAGGTAAAGAATTCTATTTAAACTTCATTAAAAAAGGAAAAATTGTAATGCTCAATTTACTGAAGTTCAAATTAAAAGCGGACTATACTGATTTTGAATCTTTAAAACCTAAAGATCAAATTTCGGGAGAAGAAGCCTATAAAATTTACATGGAAAATACAATGCGAGAATTGAATGAGAAAAATAGCCACATTATATTTTACGGTAAAAGTAAGAGCTTTTTAATTGGTCCTGAATTCGAAAAATGGGATGCTATTTTGTTAGTTGAACACCAATCGGTTGAGACATTCATGGCGTTTTCTAAAAGCAAAGCTTATTTGGACAATCTTGGACATAGAACGGCTGCATTAGAAGATTCTAGGTTATTACCAAGTAATGAAATACGTTTCTCTTAATATAAATAGATTAATTATGAACATTTCTAAAAATTGGTTTCTAAATGAATTCAAACAGATAGGTAAAGATTATGCAAACCAATCTGAGGTTAATGTATACGAATCAAGTCATGACAAATTTCGTAATATATACCAAGAAAGTATAGATTTATTGAATATCTTAAATCCTTCAAAAGAAGATAAACTAGTAGACTTTGGATGTGGTACAGGAATATTAGCTATAGAAAGTGCCAAAGTTTGTAATAAGGTTTATGCAGTTGACATATCCAAAGA
>CAYPHE010000434.1:0-2167 GCA_964410075.1 uncultured Polaribacter sp. | reverse complement strand
TCTATCAATACTCTTCTTAAATTATAAATTACGTCATTTACCGCTTTTCGTAATTTGTCTTTTTCTGTATTGGTAAAAATATTTTGCTTTTCCCAATCACTCAATTGTCTATTTGGATTTTCATCATCCATAATAATAGAAGTAGTAAGCTGTGCAATATTCTGATTTTGATGATTAGAAAATTCATTTAAATTTATTCTTTCGGTTTGATTTAACTGGTGAATAATTTCAATATAAATTTCTTGAAAAACTGCATTAGAAAACTCAATTTCATCGTCATGCAAATGCAAGTAAATTTCTTGAGAAACGGTATTTTCATACTCATTAATAGTAACAGTCTCTTTTCCGTCTTCATCTACGTTTACAACTTCTTCTAAAAACTGAACCTTTTCATTGCCGTATAAAATAAGTAAACGAATAATTTCTTTTTCTAAAATAGAAAGTTGATCTATCTCTTCTAAAGAAACTCCACCTTTAACTACCCCCATTTGAGCTTGATTCATCTGCTCAAAATATTCTGGTGGTGGCTCATTTGGATCTATTTGCCTAGCTTGAGTGTTTTGCTTTTTTAATGCCTTTGATTTTTCCTTAATATCTTTTTGCAATAATTGCGCTAATTCACTAAACAATACTCTTTCAGAAATCTCCATTATTCTAGCACATTCTTGCACGTAAACTTCCCTTTGTATTGCATCTGGTATTTTAGAGATACTAGTTACAATATCTCTTACAACACCTGCTTTTTTAATAGGATCGTTATTAGAACTTTTTAGTAGTAGTGATACTTTAAAATTGATGAAATCTTGAGAAGAAGTTTCTAAAAATTCCTGTAATTCGGTTGTAGAGTGTGCTTTTGCAAAACTATCAGGATCTTGTCCGTCTGGAAATTGCACCACTTTTACATTCATTCCTTGTTCTAAAATCAAATCGATTCCACGAATAGAAGCTCTAACGCCGGCAGCATCTCCGTCAAATAATACTGTAATGTTTTTTGTCAAACGATTTACCAAACGTATTTGATCTGATGTTAACGCAGTTCCAGAAGAAGCTACTACGTTTTCTATACCAGACTGGTAAAAAGAAATTACATCTGTATAGCCTTCTACCAAATAACAATTGTCTTGTTTGGCAATTTCTTTTTTTGCCTGATAAATACCGTATAGGATCTTACTTTTATGGTAAATATCGCTTTCTGGAGAATTTAAATACTTGGCTGCTTTTTTATCGTTAGTTAAAATTCTTCCTCCGAACCCCAACACTCTACCCGACATAGAGTGTATAGGAAACATTACGCGTCCTTTAAAACGATCGAATTGTTTTGTTTCTTTTACAATAGTTAAACCTGTGGCTTCTAAATATTTTAAATTGTAACCTTTGGAAATTGCTGCATCTGTAAATGCTGTCCAATCATCTAAACAATACCCTAATTCAAATGTTTTAATTGTATTATCTGTAAAACCACGTTCTTTAAAATAGCTTAGTCCAATTGCTTTACCAGAATTGGTATTTAATAAAGTATCATGAAAATAATCTCTAGCAAAACCAGAAACCAAAAACATGCTCTCGCGTTCATTTAATTGTTGTTTTTGCTCGTCTGTTTGCTCGGTTTCTTCAACCTCTATATTATACTTTTTTGCTAGCCATTTTAAAGCTTCTGGGTAACTATAATGCTCGTGTTCCATTAAAAAAGAAACCGCATTACCACCTTTTCCTGTAGAGAAATCTTTCCAAATTTGTTTTACTGGAGACACCATAAATGATGGTGTTTTTTCATCTACAAAAGGACTTAATCCTTTAAAATTACTCCCTGCTTTTTTTAGTTGAACAAATTCACCAATAACCTCTTCTACTCTTGTAGATTCAAAAATGCGGTCTATGGTGTTTTTATTTATCATTACATGCTAATATTTTACGAATATAACAAGACCTCACAGGTTTTAAAAACCTGTGAGGTCTAAAAATAAATTTCTTTGTTTTTTAAGAAGCTGCTCTTAATTTTTTTAACGCTGTTTTTGTAAGTTTAGAAGTAGCGTATTCTTTGGTAACATTAAATACTTTTACGTCTGAACTTGGTAAATCGAACATAGCATCTGTAAAAATTGCTTCACATAAAGAACGTAATCCTCTTGCGCCTAACTTGTATTCTACTGCTTTTTCTACAATATAA
>CAYPHE010000433.1:0-2172 GCA_964410075.1 uncultured Polaribacter sp. | reverse complement strand
ATATTTTTGGAATCTTTCTTTTCTTTTTTATTGCAAAATTAATATTGGGGTTCTAATATACACTCTCATTCATTTTTATTTTAAATTTTTTATTTTAAATTTGTAACCATTGTATAATGTTATGTAATATGGTTACAAAAAATTATTATTCTCTCTCGGAAGCGGCCGAAGTATTAGGAAAAAGTAAAGAAACTTTAAGAAGATGGGATAGAGATGGCAAATTAAATGCTATTAGGGAACCTATTAGTAATTATAGAGTTTATAGAAAAGAAGATATAAGTTCTTTAATAGAACCTTTATTAAATGAAGTAGATAATACTATTGATAATTCAGAAATTCCTCTTAAAGAATATAAAGTTTTAGAATTGTTTGCGGGTGCTGGAGGTCTAGCAATTGGTTTAGAAAAATCTGGAATTAAGTGTGCTGCTCTAAATGAAATAGATAAATGGGCATGTAAAACATTAAGAGAAAATAGACCTAATTGGAATGTTTTAGAAGGTGATATACAGGACTTTAACTTTACAAAATATAAAAATCAAGTAGAAATTGTAACTGGTGGTTTTCCTTGTCAAGCTTTTAGTTATGCAGGGAAAAAGCTAGGTTTAGAAGATGCTAGAGGAACGTTATTTTATGAATTTGCAAGAGTTGTAAAAGAAGTTAATCCACTAATTTGTGTTGGAGAAAATGTAAAAGGATTATTTTCTCATGAAAAAGGGAAAACATTACAAGGAATGGTTTCTATTCTTGACGAAATTGGATACAACGTTGTTCCTATTCAGGTTTTAAAAGCTATAAATTATAATGTACCTCAAAAAAGAGAACGTTTAATTTTAGTTGGAATAAGAAAAGATATTGACGTTAAATACGAATATCCAAAACCTTATAATATTATTTACAATTTATCTGATGCTCTAAAAAAAGGAGTATTATATGATACTGATGTTCCTAAATCCGAAGGTTCTAAATATCCTGAACATAAAAAACATGTTTTAGATTTAGTACCTCCAAAAGGTTATTGGAGAGATTTACCTATTGATATTCAAAAAGAATATATGGGAAAAAGTTTTTATTTAGGTGGCGGAAAAACTGGCATGGCCAGAAGAATTGGCTGGGATGAACCTAGTTTAACTTTAACTTGTAGCCCAGCTCAAAAACAAACTGAAAGGTGTCATCCAGATGAAACTCGTCCTTTTACAGTTAGAGAATATGCAAGAATACAAACGTTTCCAGATAGTTGGAAATTCGCTGGTTCAGTTTCACAACAATACAAACAGATTGGCAATGCAGTACCTTGTAATTTAGGAAAAGAATTAGGATTTTCTATTATTAAGTTTTTAAATCGAGTTTATTTAAACTCAAACAAATCTGATGCTGAAATTTCTTTTGCTAAAGCCATATAACCCTTTTTGAAAAAATCTTCAGTATCTAAATTTAAAATCATTAAATCTAGATTAGAAACAAGTTTGTCATAGAAATTTGGAAAACCGGTAAGTCTATGCCAAAATTCTTTACCAATTATTACAGGAAACTGTTTGTCTATTTTTTGGTAGTGTTGACTTAATTGTTCCTCATCTCCATAAAGAACGCCTAAAATTAAATCTGAATTATTTAAATTCATTGAATTTGTTCGTGCCAAATTGGTTACCGTTGTAAACTTTTTTAAAAGAGGATTTATATCTTCAGAATTTATAGTATTGGGACCCGATTTAAGTTGACACCATTTTTTTCTATTGTCTACTTTGTCAATAAATTCAATATCCATTCCTTTTATCAAAGAACCTTCTGCTAGTTTAAGTTCAACAAACATGTTCTGAATTCTTGTTCCAAATGATGTATTTATAGAAGTTCCTAAAATTCTAGGGTAGTATAATGCTTTTGCAATTCCTATAGGAGTAAAATTGTTTTCTAATATTTTAGATAAGTACTTTACTAGTATTGGATTAATTTTATAAGATTTAAGTTTAGAATGTACTTTTATTGAATTTATTTTATGATTTTCAAAAATCTTATCTTTAAAATAGTTTGTAATAATTTCTAAAAGTTCTTTTTCAGCCATATCTCAAATATAAACTTTTTATTTATTGGAATAATAAATTAAATAAAGTCTATATCTAAATTCTCCTACTTCACCGGAATCTCTAAAACCACTTTAGTTCCTAGGGCATTTTTATT
>CAYPHE010000432.1:0-2204 GCA_964410075.1 uncultured Polaribacter sp. | reverse complement strand
AAAAGTTATTGTTTAATTAAAGGGTTTTCCGCTGTCATTTTAAAAATTAATTCTCCCCCATTTATAATTTCTTCGTGAGTGATATAATTTCTATTCAATACCTCTCCATTTAGAGCTACAGATTCAACAATAAAATTGGTGTTACTTAAATTTTTAGCTCTTACCGTAAATGTATTATTATTTGGAAGATTTATTACTACTTCTTCTACCTGCGGAGCTCCTAAAATATATTGTCCTCCTGTTGGATTTACTGGATAAAAACCAAGTACACCAAACATATACCATGCAGACATTTGCCCACAATCGTCATTCCCCATCAAACCATCTGGTTTTGTGTAATAATATTCATCAATCAGTGTTTTTATGATTTTATCTGTTTTGTAGGGTTTATCTGAATATTTATACAAATAAGGCAAATGGTGACAAGGTTCATTTCCATGCCAATATTGCCCGTACGTACCATGAATATTCCAAACTAAAGTTTTTACCTCTGGTTTAGATTCTGAATAAAATAAATCGTCTAATTTTTTTCCAAATTCTGTTTTACCTCCCATAATAGCAACCAAACCTGAAATATCGTGTAAGACATGAAATTGATAATGGTATGCATTACCTTCTGTAAAATCTGAACCTTTAAGCCATTCGCCAACCACTTCAGATAAATCTACCTCTTTTTTAAATTCTCCTTTAGCATTTTTACCTCGCATAAAACCACTTTCTTTGTCATATATATTTTTATAATAAGTAGCTCTTTTTTTAAGGAAGTTAGCCTCTTTTTGTTTTCCTAGTTTTTCAGCAAGTAAAGCCCCTGCATAATCGTCGTATATATTCTCTAAAAGACGTGATACTGTTTCTCTACCATCATCAATACTAGACAGTTTAACATCGTAAGGAATGTATCCAAAGGAATCTATCAACTCTACATGATTGCGGTAATGTGGTTTGGTTAAAGATGTCCAAACAGCATCAAAAATTCCCTCATCACTATAACCTTTTGGTTTTATGCCTTTTAAATAAGCATCAACAATTACAGGTACAGCATGATTACCAACCATAGTATGCGTTTCTTGCCCCCAAAGTTGCCATCTTGGTAAGTATTTATTAGCCTCTTTGGGGTTTAATGAATCAACAGTCATAAATTTATAACTATCAAGCATAGAGGTATTAATATCGCTTACCAAATCTGGACTAAGAATTGTGTACATTGGGTTTGCCGCACGATATGTATCCCAGAGAGACAATGTTGAATAGTATTTACCACTGGTTGCTTTTTGCACACCCGAATCGGCACTTCTAAATCCTCCATCTACATCTGCAATATTATTAGGTTGAATATAAAGATGGTACAAGCTAGTATAAAACGCTACTTTTTTATCTTCGTTTCCTTTTAAGTGAAACTTTGCTAATATGTCATTCCATTTTTTGTTGGTTGCTGCTCTAATGGTATCAAAACTATTCCATGTATTAATTTCAACCTCTAGATTTTTTTTAGCCTCTGCTATTCCTACTGTAGATACTCCAATTTTTACTTCAAGAACTGTAGCACCTTGCATATCAAAATCAAGAATATAGCGTGGTGCCTTTTCATCTTTGTTTTCTGGTGGTGTTAGCTCTTGCTTTTTCACAATTTTCTTATTGAATTTAATTACATAATACAAATCTCTGGGTGCCCACACCCTAGCTTTTCTATAGCCAGTTAACGTATAGTCGTCTTCAAATTGTTGATTAGCTTCTAAAATATTTAAAGGAATTTCATTGATATCCCAAGAGACGCCGTATTGTAAATCAATCAGGAGTTTTGCATTTTTTTCATTGTCATAAGTATATCTATGATATGCCACTCGTTCTGTAGCCGTTAACTCTACCTGTACTTTAAAATCATCTAAATACACCTTGTAATAACCGGGTTTGGCTATTTCAGAGTCTTTGGTGTATGTAGATTTATAGTTAAATCTAGATTCACTATTAATAGTATCTGTGTTTAAAGGTTGTAATAAAATATCGGACATAGAGGGACATCCTACACCATTTAAATGTGTTTGAGTAAAGCCTATTAGCCAAGGATCGTTGTACTGATAACCAGCAATATGATCCATTTCATAACCTTTGTAATAAGTATTATAAGACTCTGGACTTGGTTGCACCATTCCTAAAGGCGTTGTTGCTCCTGGAAATGTATGTCCTTCGTTTTGGGTTCCTATAAA
>CAYPHE010000431.1:0-2205 GCA_964410075.1 uncultured Polaribacter sp. | reverse complement strand
ATTGGATTGGATGTAGATATTACTAAAATTCCAGCATTTTTATTAGAGGAAGAAGATCCTATTTTTGCTTTTAACAAAGCAATTATAGATGCAACACACCATTTATGTGTGGCTTACAAACCCAATACTGCTTTTTATGAGGCTTACGGATTAAAGGGTTGGCAATCTTTAGAAAAAACAATTAATTATATTAATAAGAATTATCCAGAAATTTTTACCATTGCTGATGCTAAACGTGGCGATATTGGAAACACTTCTACCATGTACGCGAAAGCTTTTTTAGAGGATTTGGCTTTTGATTCTGTTACGGTTGCACCTTATATGGGTAAAGATTCTGTGGAACCTTTTTTAGCTTTTAAAAATAAACATACTATTTTATTAGCATTAACTTCTAACCAAGGCGCGTTTGATTTTCAGACCAAACAAATTGACAATAAGGAAGTTTATAAACATGTTTTAGAAACTTCTACATCTTGGAAAAATAGCGAAAATTTAATGTATGTGGTTGGTGCTACTAAAGCGGAGTATTTTGCTGAGATACGAAAAATTATTCCTAATTCTTTTTTGTTGGTTCCTGGTGTTGGTGCACAAGGTGGAAGCTTGCAAGATGTTTGTAAGTATGGTTTAACTGAAACTATTGGTTTACTGATTAATTCTTCTCGTGGCATTATTTATGCTTCTTCTGAAAAAGATTTTGCTGAAAAAGCTGCTGAAAAAGCAACAGATTTACAAATTCAAATGGAGGCGTATTTGTAGTTAAAACGAAATGTAAAAAAATTCTCGATACTAAATTTCTTACATTTTATTACAGAATTTAACTTGAACAGACGCTACAGATAGTATTTGCGTTATTCATTTAGAAGTGATGATAAAAAAATCCTGCAAAGTTTGCAGGATTTTTAATTAAAATTTTCAATTTTCATTTAATATTTATCAAACGAGATGAGATTCTAAAACAAGTTTAGAACGAAGATTATTAAAATTACTTATTGTCTTGTAATGCAAAAACCTGCTTTAATAAAGTAGATGTTCTGCTTGTTACATTTTTTCTAATGTCTTTTTCTTCTACAGCAATCATGGTATACACGCCTTGTAATGCTTCTTGGGTAACGTAATCTGTTAAATCTGGATTTACTTTATTTACAAAAGGAATACTATTGTATTTGTTAATTAGATTACCCCAAATTTGATCTGCACCAACTTTAGCGAAAGAATTTTTAATTACTGGGTTAAAACTATCATACAAAGCAGTAGTTGTTTTAGTTTGTAAATAATTGGTAGCTGCATTATCTTCTCCTAATAAAATATTTTTTGCATCTGCAAAAGTGATTTCTTTTACAGCATCAACAAAAATTGGCGTTGCTGTTTTTACAGCATCACTAGCTGCACTATTTAAAGCCTGTATGCCTTTATCTGCTAAGTTTCCTAAACCTATTTTACGTAAACCTTCGTCTACTTTTTGTAGCTCTTCTGGTAGTAAGATTTTAACCAACTCGTTACTATAAAATCCATTTTCTGCAGTTAATTTGGTTACTTGTTCTGTAATTCCTTTTTCTAAAGCAGCTCTTAGACCACTACCAATTTGATCTTGTGTAATTGCTTTAGGACTACTTGGTAAATTATTAACAACATTTTGCAATTCTGCACAAGCAGTTAACTGAAAAATAACTACTAAACATAAAATTCTTTTCAACATATTAAATGGTTTTACTTATTAGAAACAGCAAGATAGAAAAAGTCACTATTTTTGAAAACTATCTGTTTTTTTATTATACCCATAGGCACAATGTTTACAGCCATTTTTACAACAATAGCCTCTTTTTAAATGGTATTGTTCTGTAAAAACTTTGTAGCCATGTTCATTAACGTAGTAATCTCCTTCTTCTAACGGAATTTTCTCAAACATTCTGCAAAAATAAGCATAAAACTATTTGAAATGTTGTTTTATGATTCAAACTAATTTTAGTGAGGTTTTCTATAAATCTTTAAAACAGAAATTACAACTTACTTGTCGTATCAAGTGAATTTGATTAACTTGAGGAAAATTGAATTTGTATTTAGGTTTCTCTCTGTTTTTTAATAAGGCTAAACTTTTCTGAACCGTAAACGCTTGTAATCTTCGACAGGCTCAGACTGACAAGCTTCAAGGAATTTTTAAATTGAAAATTATAATTTACTTGTCATATAGAGTGAATTTGATTAACG
>CAYPHE010000430.1:0-2213 GCA_964410075.1 uncultured Polaribacter sp. | reverse complement strand
CATTTATTAAAGAAAAAATTAAACTCAGAATTATTACAAAGTTTTGAAACGGGTGTAAAATACCAAATGTATCATGCTATTGTATTATTAGTTTTAGGATTTAATCTAGAAAATTCTTCTATAGATAAAACTATAGTCATTGTTTTTGTAGTTGGAGTTGTTTTATTCTCATTTTCAATTTTTGGTTTAGTTTTGTCTTCTGCAAGAAATAAAAAATTAAAATTTTTAGGTCCAATAACACCTTTAGGAGGACTATTTTTAGTTTTGGGTTGGTTGCTATTGCTTTATAAATACATTTAATTTTTATTAAAAAAATTAAACCTTCACATAACAATTGTTTTACCAATAATATTTATTAGTAGACATAATAGATTTATTTTTTTAATAGAATTTAATGCGACTTAATCGCATTAATTAAGAAATTATATATTTGCTCAAATATTTATTCCATTATCAGTTTTAAAAAATATATTTTATGATTACATCTAACAAATTTGAAATTATAATAATAGGTGGAAGTTATTCTGGTTTATCTGCTGCAATGGCTCTAGGTCGTTCTTTACGTAAAGTTTTAATTATTGATGGGGGTTCTCCATGTAACCAACAAACACCTTTTTCGCATAACTTTATAACTCAAGATGGAGTGAAACCAAAAGAAATTTCTCAAAAAGCTAAAATTGAAGTTCTAAAATACACCACTATAAAATTTATTGAAGATATTGCTACTAACGGAAAAAAAATAAAAGACTCTTTTTTTATACAAACCGCTTCGGGTAAAGAATTTGAAGCAAAAAAATTAATTTTTGCTACTGGTATTAAAGATATAATGCCTTCAATAAAAGGATTTTCTAATTGTTGGGGTATTTCAATAATACATTGCCCATATTGCCACGGTTACGAAGTAAAAAGTAAAAAAACCGCTATTATCGCAAATGCGGAAATAGCATTTCATTTAGTTACTTTAGTAAATAATCTTACAGATAATCTTAGCTTAATAATTTCAAATAAATCTGAGTTTAGCGAAGAACAAATCGCAAAACTAAAAAAGCACAACATAACAATTATTGAGAAAGAAATTACTGAATTTGAGCATACAAATGGTCTAGTAAAAAATATAATTTTTAATGATGATAGCAAAGAAGCATTCGAAGCCATTTACGCTCCTACTCCATTTAAGCAACATTCAAGTATACCAGAGGTATTGGGCTGTAAATTAAGTGAACAAGGTTATATACAAGTAGATGCTACTTATAAAACAACTGTTGAAGGTGTTTTTGCCTGCGGTGATAATTCTTCGAGAATGCGTTCTGTGGCAAATGCTGTGGCTTCAGGAAATATTGCAGGAACTATTATAAATATGGAATTAACAAACGAGCAATTTTAATTTAGCTTTAACTCATACAAATTACCACCTGTACCTCTTGAGTATTCATCAGTGATTAACAAAGTGGTATTATTTTCAAAACAGACTCCTTCTTTTTGAGAATTTGTAGTAAATGAAAACGTTTGTTTTGTCCCAGAAAAAAAGTCATCACCAATAAAATCAGAAAAAACAATTGCATTTTTTTGAGAAAGTAATACTACCTTACTTTTATCAGGAGAAATAGCTGCAGAAGTAATCCAACAAGCATTACTGCCACAATTTTCAAATTTTCCTAAACGTTTTGCTTTGTGCTTTTTTTTAGAATTTGCAGGAATTCTATATAAAAAAGTTGTTCCGTATGCTGTGCCTACTCTACTTTTTGTGAAAATATAAAAGTAATTGTTCCAATAAAAAAAAGCTTCTGTATCGTAAAAGCGTTCCTTTTTTTTAGGAGGAAAATCTTTCTGTTCTGGGTATTCAAATGCTATTTTTTCCACAGAAACCTCATCTTCTGATAAATCTTGTTGACTAATTTTTAGAATTTTTAAATTCTTTCTTCTGTTTTGATTATTTCCGAAGTCGCCAATATAAATATTGCCTTCATCATCTTTTGTTAAATCTTCCCAATCATGGTTTTTAGCATCCACTTTTATTTCTTTGATAATTTTTCCATCAAACGAAACTCCATACAAACGCTCTTTGTTTCCTCCGTCATTTATCATCCAAACAAACTGGTTGTTTTGGCTTACTTCGTTACCAGAAACTTCTTTTAATTCTTTAGATAAATCTGTAATAACCTTGGGTTGCCCAAAATTGGTGCAACTGTATAGAGTAAAAAGTAAAGTGTAAA
>CAYPHE010000429.1:0-2231 GCA_964410075.1 uncultured Polaribacter sp. | reverse complement strand
GATTTTTATTGGTATGATATTTATTTTAACAAGATATAGCTTATTATTTATGAAGTATATCATAACTAAATTAATTAAACCTAAAAACTCATAAGTAGGCATAGCCCAGATTGAATCTTTCGTCTTCGCTCAAAACAGGCTAAACCTTTTTTGCTGTCAGTTCGAGTTTTTTTTAGGCAACTAAAAAAGTATCGAGAACAAAACAAAAAGATAAA
This sequence comes from uncultured Polaribacter sp., assembly GCA_964410075.1. Lineage (GTDB taxonomy): Bacteria > Bacteroidota > Bacteroidia > Flavobacteriales > Flavobacteriaceae > Polaribacter. The sequence continues at coordinate 2,016 of CAYPHE010000429.1, read as the reverse complement.
GAATAAAGCTACTGACTCCTTTGGTTTTTATAGTACTCTTCTATTTTATCTGCGTTTTTTATGGTCTGCTTTACCCAATTAAAATACAAAATTTCTTTTTCTGCTTCAGACAATTGCCAGTTGATAGCTGTATTTCTTAATTTAGTGGTTACATCTTGTAAAATAATGGCTGCTGCTACAGATATATTTAAACTCTCGGTAAAACCTACCATCGGGATTTTTAGAAATCCATCTGCATTTTCTTTTACATACTCAGAAACCCCCTCTGCTTCTACTCCAAATACAAAAGCAGATTTTTTAGTAACATCAAAGTCTTGTAAATAACAAGAATCGTTATGCGGTGTAGTTGCTATAATTTGATATCCCTCGCCCTTTAATTTATCTAAACAAAACTTTGTATTGTCAGTATCTTCTCTATATCTATGGATATTTAGCCATTTCTGAGACCCTTTGGCAACGTGTCTAGATACTTTATTATTGTATTTGTTTTCAATTGCATAAATGTCTTGCACTCCAAAAATATCGCAGGTTCTAACAACAGCACTTGCATTGTGTGCCTGATAAATATCTTCTAAAACAACCGTAAAATGACGCGTTCTGTTATCTAAAACTTTATGGAAAGTTGCTTTTCGTTTATCTGTTAAATACCCTTCAAAATAGTTGAGCAAATCTTTATCTACCATAATACAAACATAGAAATTATTAACTTTACAGATATGAAAAAAATAGTTGTTTTAACTGGTGCAGGAATTTCTGCAGAAAGTGGCATAAAAACCTTTAGAGATGCCGATGGTTTATGGGAAGGGCATGATGTCATGGAGGTTGCATCTCCAGAAGGTTTTGCGAATAACCCTGAATTGGTACTTGATTTTTACAACCAAAGAAGAAAACAACTTTTAACAGTAAAACCAAATAAAGCGCATTTCAATTTAGCTAAATTAGAAGAACATTTTGAGGTTACTATTGTTACCCAAAATGTTGATGATTTACACGAAAGAGCTGGTAGTACAAACATACTCCATTTGCATGGCGAATTGCTAAAAGTAAAAAGCACCGTTGATGACAACTTGGTTTTAGATTGGAAAGAAGATTTAGTTTTGGGTGATGTTTGCCCAGAAGGAAATCAGCTAAGACCTCATATTGTTTGGTTTGGAGAAATGGTGCCTATGCTAGAAAAAGCGGTTGAAATTGTTGCTAAAGCAGATATCTTAGTAATTATTGGTACATCTATGCAAGTGTATCCCGCAGCAAGTTTAATAGATTATGTTCCTGAGAATACACCTATTTATTTTATTGATCCAAAACCTGCTGTAAATAAAAATCAATTTGAAAATTTAACTATTATTAAAGAAGTTGCTAGTGTTGGGACTGATGAGTTGATAAAATTGTTAGTCTAACGTCATTACGAAAGAGGAACGAGTGAAGTAATCTATTAATTTAAGTTTGAGATTGCTTCGTACCTCGCAATGACTTAACTTCCTTACGAAATCAACTGACTAAAATACTCGAAAATTTCGCCTTTAGAAATGGAACTTCCTTTTTCAATCAAATCAAAGATTTCTAAATTCCTTTCTGTAATGTATGTTTTTGAACCTCTAAAAATTTCTACGGAATTGTCCATTGGGTTTTGCATTAACCATTCAAAACCTTTTTGATCTAATAAATCAATATCCCAAGTTACTTTTATAGCTATTCTATGAATTTCTGTTTCATCACATTTAAACAAATTCACAGTTGTTTTAGAGAAGTGTTCTACATAATTTGTTTTGGTCAACACATCGTCCCACACCACGTCAGAAAACACATTTAGCTCCTCTTCTGCAACTCTTGGTTTTTCTTGTTTAATCGTTTTCCATTCGTTAGCATCAATACTTTGCGTTGCTAAAAACATTGCAAATTCTTCGTGCAAACTTTCTAGTTGTTCTTTGGTTAATTGGCGGTATTTCATTTCTTAGCTATTAGTTGTTGGTTGTTGGTTGTTGGTTGTTGGTAAAAAACTAAGTAAAATATTTTAAC
>CAYPHE010000428.1:0-2238 GCA_964410075.1 uncultured Polaribacter sp. | reverse complement strand
TTTAAAACTGCTTCAGAAAAATATTCTTGAAATTTATATTGAGAGCCTATTGGGTCTACCAACTTTACAAATCCAGAAAAAATAAACAAGCCACCTACTATAATTCTTGATAAGGATACTATAATTTTTGATATCATATTTTCTAATTGTAATTTGATGTATTTCTTGGTACAATCTCAATAAAAAATTAAGATTATTAGAAGTAAAACACTATTAATTTTCTAACTTTTAACTTTAAGGTTTAGCTATCAGAAAGATGAATCATCGCAAAAACAGCATAATTAATCATGTCTTGATAATTGGCATCTATACCTTCTGAAACTAGGGTTTTTCCTTTATTATCTTCAATTTGTTTTACACGCAATAACTTTTGCAAAATCAAATCAGTTAAACTAGAAACACGCATATCTCTCCACGCCTCTCCATAATCATGATTTTTATTCAACATTAAGTCTTTGGTTATTTTAATGTGCTTTTTATACAAAGCAACCGCCTCTTCTGTAGATAAATCTGGCTGTTCTGAAACACCCAATTCTAACTGAATTAATGCCATAATGGAATAATTAATAATTCCAATAAATTCTGACTTTTCTCCTTCATCTACTTTACGCTCGTCGTTTTCTTGCAATTGACGAATACGCTGTGCCTTAATAAAAATTTGATCTGTTAACGATGGTAAACGTAAAATTCGCCATGCGCTACCATAATCACTCATTTTTTTTTCAAATAAGCTGCTACACTCTTTAATAACTGCATCGTATTCTTGTGATGTTTTTTGCATTGTAAACAAAGTATTTTCATCAAAAATAGTAAAACTTACTGCGTTTCGTTTATTTTTACTTGAAATTTATTTTCAATTCTAATGAAAAAAATAGTTGTGTTTTGTGGGTCTAGCTTAGGTTTTAATTTTGTTTATAAAAATGCTGCAATTGAATTGGGTAATTACTTTGCAGATAACAATATAGAGTTGATTTATGGAGGAGGAAAAATAGGAATGATGGGTATTTTGGCTGATACTATTTTAGAAAAAGGCGGCACTGTTACTGGAATAATTCCTAAATTATTACAAAAAGAAGAAGTTTTACATCCTAAAGTAAAACAAATGCACATTACCAAAACAATGAGCGAACGTAAAATGCTGATGAGTAAAATGACTGATGCATATATTACGCTGCCTGGCGGTTTAGGAACTCTTGATGAGCTATTTGAGGCTTTAACAATTAATCAATTATTTATTGAGCAAAAACCAGTTGCAATTTTAAATGTTAATGGTTTCTTTGATGCCACTTTATTACAATTGGATAAAATGGTTGAAGAAGGCTATCTAAAACCTGAAAGTAGAAAATTACTAATTGAAGATACTACTGTAGAAGGCTTATTGAAAAAGATTTCAACTTATAAACCTCAACAAAAAAATTCTGTAATAAATAAAGTAGTTTCGTAATATGACTATCAATTGTAAAGGTAATTTAATTGATCTTTCTTCTCCAAAAGTAATGGGGATTTTAAACATAACTCCAGATTCTTTTTACGATGGAGGAAAGTATAAAAATGAAGCTGAAATTCTTTCTCAAACAGAAAAAATGCTTTCAGAAGGAGCTACTTTTATAGATGTTGGCGCATATTCTTCTCGACCTGGAGCTGCACATATTTCTGAAGATGTAGAGCTACAACGTATTACTCCTGTATTAGAATTATTAATTAAAAATTTTCCTGAAATAATTATTTCTGTAGATACATTTAGAAGCAAAATTGCTGAAGAAAGCATTGCTCTAGGTGCTGCTTTAATTAACGATATTTCTGGAGGAAAAATGGACGAAAAGATGTTTGCTACTATTGGCAAACTACAAGTACCTTATATTGTAATGCACATGTTGGGTACACCACAAACCATGCAGAAAAATCCCGTTTACGAAAACGTAATTACAGAAATTACTACTTTTTTTGCAGAACAGCTTTTTAAACTAAGAGCTTTACAAGTAAAAGATATTATTATTGATGTAGGTTTTGGTTTTGGAAAAACGATGGATCATAATTTTGAAATCCTAAAAAATTTAGAGCTATTTAAAAATCTTGATGTACCTATTTTAACTGGAGTTTCTAGAAAATCGATGCTCTACAAAACGTTAGATATTACTGCAAAAGAAGCATTGAATGCTACTACTGTAGCCAACACTATTGCCTTGTTAAACGGAACCAATATTCTGCGAGTACATGATGTAAAAGAAGCAGTTGAAG
>CAYPHE010000427.1:0-2252 GCA_964410075.1 uncultured Polaribacter sp. | reverse complement strand
TTATTTGGTGTATTATCCATTTCAAAATACAATTCACCTCCATTTTGAATAGCATCAAACGTAATAAATGATTTGTTATGAGCTTCAGAATTTAAAGTTGCTGATTGAATATAAAAATTCTCTTTCGAGTTATTAGGTGCCGAAATTTGAAACGTTTTTCCATTTTCTAAATGTATACTTGCCTTTTTAAATAAAGGACTGCCAATAACATATTCATTTACGGCTGGCGTAACAGGATAAAAACCTAAAGCACTAAATACGTACCAAGCTGATGTTTGTCCGTTATCCTCATCACCACAATACCCATCTGGTGTTGGCGTGTATAATTTTGTTAATACCTCTCTAATTTTTTCTTGCGTTTTATAACTTGTATTTGCATAATTATACAGATAAATCATGTGTTGAATGGGCTGATTTCCATGTGCATAGTTCCCCATATTCATAATTTGCATTTCTCTTATTTCGTGAATGGTAAAGCCGTAATACGAATTATCAAAATCTGGCGGCATGTTAAACACAGCATCCAATTGGTTTACAAAAGCTTCTTTTCCTCCCATTAAATCAATTAAACCATTGACATCATGAAAAACGGACCATGTATAGTGTAGACTGTTTCCTTCGGTAAACGCATCGCCCCATTTTAATGGATTAAAAGGCGATTGAAACGAACCGTCTTCATTTTTACCACGCATCCAACCTGTTTCAGAATCAAATAAATTCTTGTAATTTAAAGAACGTTTGTAAAATGTATTTGCCATATCTTCTTTACCAAGTTTTTTTGCCATTTGCGCAATTGTAAAATCGGCATAAGCATATTCAAGCGTTCGGGCAGCGTTTTCTTTTATTCCAACATTGTATGGCACATAACCTAATTTGTTATAATAATCAATTCCTTCTCGTCCTACTGATTTAATCACTTTTCCGCCTCTAGAAAGCGGTCTATTTTCTGCTGTAGTCGCATTTTTAATCATGGCTTCTAAAAGCAAATCAACATTATCTACAGTAACACCTTTTAAAAATGCATCTGAAATAATTGGTGATGAATTAGAACCTATCATACAATCGCGATGTCCAGGACTAGCCCATTCTGGCAACCAACCAGATTCTTTGTAGGTATTTGCCAATCCTTCCATAATTTGGCTATTTAGCTCTGGGTAGACCATATTAAAAAAAGGAAAAACAGCTCTAAACGTATCCCAAAATCCGTTATCGGTAAACATATAACCTGGTAAAACTTCGCCGTTGTATGGGCTGTAATGCACTATGTTATTGTCTTTATCTAATTCGTGTAATTTTCTTGGGAATAATAACACACGATATAAACAGGAATAAAAGGTTCTGATGTTATCTATATTATCATCTTCAACTGTAATTTTGTTTAACTCTGTTTCCCATGATGCCTTTGCTTTTTCTAACGTATCATCAAAAGTATCGGCTCCTATTTCTCGGTTTAAATTGAGTTCTGCTTGCTCTAAACTTATAAATGATGATGCTACTTTTACATGAACTACTTCGCCTCGTTTTGTTTTAAAACCTACAATGGCTCCAACATGTTCTCCCTCGCTTTCTTTAGAGTTTTCTAATAGTTTCCAATTATCGTCCCAAGTGTGCGTTACTTCAAAATCTTTATCAAATTCTGCCACAAAATAGTTATGAAAATTTTCTGGAACACCTCCTTTATTATTTCTACAGTAGCCTATAATTTTTCGTTCTTCGGGTATAATTTTAACCATAGATCCTTTAAAAAAGGCATCTAATAAAATATACGATTGATTATCTGGAAAGGTAAATTTAAAATGAGCTGCTCGCTCTGTTGGTGTAACCTCAGCAGTAACATCATAATCCGCTAAATACACACTATAATGGTGTGGTTTTACAGTTTCTGCTTTATGAGAAAACCAAGATTGACGTTCGTCTTCTTGATATTTTAAATCGCCCGTTACCGCCATTAATGAAAATGCGGCATAATCGTTTATCCACGGACTTGGTTGGTGGGTTTGTTTAATACCTCGTATTTTATTTTCGTCGTACTTGTATGTCCAACCATCTCCCATTTTGGAAGTCATTGGTGTCCAGAAATTCATTCCCCAAGGTGTTGCAATTGCAGGATATGTATTTCCGTTTGATAAATCGAAAGAAGAGTCTGTTCCCATTAAAGGGTTTACAAAATCTACTAAACTTTTCCCTTCCGAAATTATATTCGAAGTATTTTCTTTTTCCGCTTCTTGATTACAAGAAAGCATACTTAAAAA
>CAYPHE010000426.1:0-2262 GCA_964410075.1 uncultured Polaribacter sp. | reverse complement strand
ATATCTCGTGGTTTGTGTTTCACGTTGTTGATATGACAATTGAGAAACTAAATATTAAGAATTCTTTAAATAGTTTTATTGTAAAAATACTGTAAATTTAAGCTATTATATATCATTTGTTTATGAATAAAAGTATTGCATACCTGTTTGTTAGCATTCTATTTTTAGCTTGTGCGAGTAGCAAAAGATTAAATGAAGAAGATTTTTCTAACTTCAAAAATAAAATCGAAGACAAAAAGTTAGAAATAACTTTTGAATGGGCAAACCCTTTAGGCTTAGGAAATGTTCAAGGTATTGATAAACTTTTTATAAACGGAAGTACTCAAAACAACATTAATCTAATCGGTAATCAGAACTTTTTTAGAATAAAAAACGATTCATTACATATAGAATTACCCTATTACGGAACTCATCAAATTACAGCACCAACTCCTGGAGCTAATATTGGTATCTCTTTTGAAGGAATACCCAAAACTGATACTTTAGAATTTGATAACGAGAAGCAAAAAGCAACATTAAAATACGATTTTAAAACTAAAAATGATAGTTACAATATGCGGCTTACTTTATTTCCAGGAAACAGAAGTTATTTGAGTGTAACTAGTGATAGAAAAACAGCTATAAGTTATACAGGTAACTGGAGAGTATTAAAAAAAGAAAATTAACAGCAAAAAAGTAAGCTTGTAGAGATTATTCTTTACCTATTTGGTCTATCTCATAATCATTAGACATTCCTTTAGGATTTCCTCCCCATTTATTTTGTTTTTTATCACCTTCTATACATGTAAAAATTAATATTATAAATCTGCCTATATAAGGTATTAAATTTAATAGATAAAGCCAGCCACTTTTGCCTGTGTCGTGTAATCTTCTTAAGTAACAGCAATACAAGGTATTAATGTTACCAATAAATAAACTACTATGGTTACAGATCCAAAACTAAAACTATCATACTCATATTCAGTAGCATTAATTTCTGCTATAAGAGCGAAAACCATTACTAGAGTAAAAACAATTAGATAGTGAAACAACATAAACATCCAATATTCTTTTCTTCTTGCTCTTCCAGAAAAATTATAGTAGTTATCTCTTACGACTTTTAAATACCAATTCATTAAAATAAATTTTAGTTAGTTACTCAATTTTTATTAGTTAAAAAACTTAAAATAATCCTTTAGATTTTAGCTCTAAATATTTGTCAATCGTTTTACCAGTCAAATTTTCTGGGGCTGTTAAAATAGATTGTATGCCATATTTTCTTAATTCATTTACAATTTGCTTTTTTTCAAACAAAAATTTTTCTGCAATAATGCTATCGTATACTTGTTGAAGATCATCTGATTTCTTGTCAATGAGTGTATTTAATGCTGTATTTTTAAAAAAAACTACTAAAACCAAATGATTTTTAGCCAATGCTCTTAAATAGATAATCTGTCTATTTAAAGCATCTAAAGTTTCAAAATTGGTAAAGAGAATAAATAAGCTTCTTTGTGTTATTTTTCTCTTAACAACACTGTACAAACTGCTAAAATCCGACTCAGAAAAATCGGTTTTACTATTGTATAATGCTTCAGAAATTAGAGTCATTTGCATGTTTCGTCTTTCTGAAACTACTAAATCCTCTACTTTTTTAGAAAACGTAAACACACCCGCTTTATCTTGCTTCTTTAAAACAATATTACTGATAGCTAAAGAGGCATTTATCGCATAATCTAACAAGGTCAATTTATTAAAACTCATTTGCATAGCGCGTCCTTTGTCAATGGCTAAATATACAGGTTGCGATTTTTCCTCTACATATTGATTGACCATTAATTGATTGCTTTTTGCTGTGGCTTTCCAATTTAAGGTTCTAATATCATCTCCAGAAACATATTCTTTTATTTGTTCAAACTCTAAAGAGTGTCCAATTCGACGTGTTTTTTTATTACCAAAAGTTAAACTATTATTACTTAATGCTTTAAAGGTAAATTCCTGTAAATGTAAAAAAGAAGGATAACATTTTATTGTTTTTACAGCTCCTAAACGATATTTTCTGGTAATTAATTGGAGTGGAGAAGAGGCGTACACATTTACCAGACCAAAATTATATTCGCCTCTTTCTTTTGGTGTTAATTTGTAGAATAGAGATTTATTGTTTTTTGAACTAATGGTCAGTTGAAAAATAAAATCACGTTTTTGAAACTGAAAAGGAAGTTCTTCAATGATGTTTAAATTGGTAAGAAAAGAGTAATTGTTATAAAAATCTAACGAAATTTTATT
>CAYPHE010000425.1:0-2262 GCA_964410075.1 uncultured Polaribacter sp. | reverse complement strand
GTTCTTACATTACCTAAATGCACGTAGCTATACACCGTTGGTCCACAAACATACATTCCTACATGACCATCTGTTATTGGTTTAAAAACCTCTTTTTCTTTAGTAAGTGAATTGTATATTTTAAGTTGGTTTTCTTTATAGAGTTTCATTAAGTAGCTACCTTTTTAATCGTGGCTAAAGATAGATACTTTCTAAAGAATAGCGAAATTGAAAGCTAGAGAAGTTTTAGAAAAAAATTGGAATTAAAAGGATTTTATTTAAAAGATATTGTACTAAACTCAGATGCTATTATAAAGTTATTTGTAGTTCCTTTTTCAGTAATTGTGGTGTTAGCGTTTATAGGGTAATCTACTTCTTTATCTAGTAACTTTTTAGAAAGCTTATTATTTAACTTGGTCTTGTTAAGATTAAATTTAAAAGCACTTTTTATATCTTCTAAATTGATAAAAGCTTCTGAATAGCTTAAATTTATTGAGCATTCTTTAAAATTTGGTGTAATTTCTTCAATTGTAATTTTACCAAACCGATTACTTAGTTTTACATTATTAACTAATTTTAGAATAGTAATTTCAGAAGAATCACCATTTAAACTACTGTTTGTAACTGATGCTATTTTAGCATCAGTTACGTTGTTAAAAGATAATGAACATGTGTTTAAATCATTAATATTTACTGGCGAATGATTAATAGTTAAAACACTATTTAATAAATTTTCTGCATCAAAAGAACCATATTTAACGTTGCCCATTGCTACTGTGTTTGGGAGTTTAACTTTACAATGGCGTGTATTTAAATTAAAGGTCGCTTTTTTAGGAACTTTAATTTCAATTCTCTTTTTTATAGATACTTTTTTACCATTTACAAAAACCTCTTTTTTTGAATTGCTGTAAATTCTACTATTAGCTCTGCTAGCTTTCTGAACTTCTCGTTGTATTTTTAATTGTTGCTTTCTTACTTCTAATTGCTGTTTTCTAGCTTCAACTTGTTGCCTCATTGCACTTATACGTTGCTCTTTAGCCTTTTTAAGTTGTGCACTTCTTTGTTTAAAGCTTTTGTAGAGTTCTTCTTTTTGTTTTTCTAGAGCTTTTTTTAATTCTTTATAATCATCAGTTTTTTTAAACTTTTCCCAATCTTCTTTAGATTTAATAATGATTTCTTTTCCATCAACATCCCATTTCAATTTAAAGTCTTCGTTCTTTAAAATTTCACCTATATTTTGTGCTTCTTCTATAATATTATCAAAGTCGAAGTCGAAGTTGAAATCAAAGTCAAAGTCAAGCTCTGAAAATTCTGGAAACTCAGGAAGTTCTGGAAGTTCTGGTATCTCCGGTAACTCTGGTAACTCTGGTAAATTTAAATAGCTAAAACTACCTTTAGATGTAGTAATTATTATCTTTTTACTATTTCCTAAAACTTCAACAGGATTTTCCTTTAGGAAATCTTCAATCTCATTTTCTTTTACTCCTTCAATTTCAATTATAGTTTCTACTTTAACTTGGTTTTTATTCCATGTTTCAACATTAATATCGATATAAGAAGCGTTGATTTCTAACTCAATATTATTTGGTGTATTGAATGTTTCTGTAAATTTCTTTTCTGTTTTTTGAGCAAAAAGACTCAAAGAACAACATACTATAAAAGCATGTAACATCTGTTTATATAATTTGCGATTCATTGTTTTGTTCTTTTAAATTATTAAATTGTTTTAATTGTTTTTTCAAACGTTTAAACAGCTGTAAGCGTAATTGTAAATTACTAATTAATGCATCTATAGTTGCTTCATTAACACCATTTGTATTGAGCTCTTGTGTTAATTTTTTATAGTCTTTTGTTAATCTTGCTATTTTTAATAAATAACCATTAATTAAATCTTTGTTTTCATCATTAAGATCTAGTTCGCTTATTTCTAAATTAATAGCGTTTGTATAATATTTTTCTATAGCATTAAATTCTGGAGATATTTTTCCTAAAGACAATTCTTTAGCAGGACTCTGCTTATTTGGTATTGTACCACTTGTCGATTCTGTTGTAGAAAATTGAATACCTGTAACAATTAATATGGCAATTGATGCCGCAAAAGCTAACCTTTTATAGTTTTTCTTTTTTGGTGATGGATGCAATTCTTTTTTTAACAAATCTTCGAATGTATTTGCATGGTTTGCAGATAAATTGATTTCTTTCTCTTTATAATCTTTTAACAACTCTCTAATATCTTTCTGCATAATTCAACATTTTTAAATTTTCTTGTAACTGTTTTTTTCC
>CAYPHE010000424.1:0-2269 GCA_964410075.1 uncultured Polaribacter sp. | reverse complement strand
CTACTATTATTTCTGATGAAGCTCGTGCAAAACATCACGAATTTGCTTCTAGAGGAAAAAGAGGCATCTACCAAGGACTTACATATTGGACACCAAATATTAATATTTTTAGAGATCCAAGATGGGGAAGAGGAATGGAAACCTATGGAGAGGATCCTTACTTAGCAGGAGAATTAGCAGTTCGTTTTATTAAAGGATTGCAAGGAGATGATCCTAACTACTTTAAATTAGTAGCTACAGCAAAACATTTTGCGGTACATAGTGGTCCAGAAGTAGATCGTCATCGTTTTAATGCAACGCCAAGTCCTCAAGATTTTTTAAACACATATAGCCCGCATTTTGAAAAGGTAGTTAAAAAAGCTGGAGTTTACTCTATTATGTGTGCCTATAATAGCTACAATGGAGAACCTTGTTGTGGAAACAAAAGTTTGAGTAGCTTACTGCGTGATGATTGGGGTTTTGATGGGTACATTGTATCCGATTGTTGGGCTGTTAGAGATTTTTATGACAAAGGAACTCACGAAATAACTGCCAATAAAAAAGAGGCTTCTGCTTTAGCGGTAAAAGCAGGTACAGATTTAAATTGTGGAAATTCTTATCCTGCATTAGTACAAGCTGTAAAAGATGGTTTAATTACAGAAAGTGAATTAGATATATCTCTTGTAAGACTTTTTGTGGCTCGTTTGCGATTAGGTTTATTTGCTCCTGAAGGTGATGTTACCTATGAAAAAATACCTTATGATGTTGTAGATTCTGAAAAACATAGATTAGCTGCTTTAGAAACCGCTCGCAAATCTATGGTGTTGTTAAAAAATGAAAACAATACGCTTCCTCTTAATAAAAACAGTATTAAAAAAATAGCGGTAATTGGTTCTAATGCAAACGATTTAGAAGTACTATTAGGAAACTACAACGGCTATCCTACAAATCCAATAACCCCACTAGAAGGCTTAAAACGTAAATTACCAAATGCTGAGGTGTCTTATGCTGTAGGTAGCAAATTAGCTGAAGGGCTTCCTGTTTTTGAAGCAATGCCAGCGTCTGTACTATTTACCGATTCTTCTTTAAAAGTAAGCGGATTAAAAGGAGAATATTTTGACAATATTAAATGTAAAGGTAAGCCAAAGCACACTCGTATTGACAAAACCATAGACTTTACTTGGAGAACAACTCCTCCGTTTAAAGATATGAGTTATGATGCTTATGCTGTTCGTTGGACAGGAGTTTTATCTGTAAACAAAACAGGAAACTATGCGCTAGGTGGAGAAGCTTTTTCTGCCATGAAATTGTTTTTAGATGGAAAACCTTTGATTACTTATCATAACAATCATCATCCTAAAAAAGTATACAAATATGTTACGTTAGAAGCTGGAAAAAAGTATACCATACGTTTTGAATGTGTTCAAGACAATACAGAACATTCTATTATGAGGTTGTTATGGGAATCTCCAAAAGACAATTTAGCAAAAGAAGCCATTGCAATAAGTAAAGATGCAGACGCAATAGTTTTGTGTATGGGAATTAGCCCTTTATTAGAAGGAGAAGAAATGAAAGTAAAAGTTGACGGTTTTAGTGGTGGAGATCGTGTACACACAAAATTACCAAAAACGCAAACTGAATTGATTAAAAAAATACAAAAATTAGGAAAACCTACCATTCTTGTATTATTAAATGGAAGTGCTTTGTCTATCAACTGGGAAAATGATAATATTCCTGCAATTATAGAAGCCTGGTATCCAGGGCAAGCAGGTGGAACTGCTATTGCAGATGTAATTTTTGGAGATTACAATCCTGCTGGTAGATTGCCAGTTACTTTTTATAAAGATATTAAGGATATACCTTCGTTTAGCGATTATAAAATGCAAGGAAAAACCTATCGTTATTTTAAAGGAGAGCCGCTTTATGAATTTGGATTTGGTTTAAGCTTTACCACATTCAACTATCAAAATCTAAAAATGCCAGAAACTATCAATTCTGGCGAAAATTTTACACTTTCTGTTGATGTCGAAAATACAGGAAATTTTGACGGTGAAGAGGTTATCCAAATTTACGTACACCATCTAAATGCAGATGAACTTAATCCTCATAAAACACTTGCTGGCTTTAAAAGAACCTTTTTTAAAGCGGGTGAAAAAAAAGAAGTTCGTTTTACAATTGATAAAGAGCAATTAACTTCTGTAAACAAAGATGGAAAAAAAGTAATTCTACCTGGGGAGTATTTAATATCTGTAGGTAGCTCTCAATATTCTTTAGAAAAGCAGAAAAAAGG
>CAYPHE010000423.1:0-2284 GCA_964410075.1 uncultured Polaribacter sp. | reverse complement strand
AAATAAGGAAAAATATTCTGATTAATTAATTTCGAATAATTTGAAAGGGAAGATTTTGAAACATTTTTAGAAGAAACAACAACAGAAGAAATCCAAAAATCTGTCATAATTTGAGTTCTTTTGTATAAGTTTTCATACTCATTTTCTAATATTGGTTTTCTTAAATATTCTTCGGTAATTAACATTTGAAATAATTGCATTACCTGAGCCTCTCTCTGCTTCACTAACTGCATGTAATGGTTTTTAATCGTTTCATTTTCTCTCATTATTTGAACAAAATCAAGAAAAATAAAACGATAATCGTAAAAAGCACTCATTACTTTTTCAGAAACATCAAACAAAGTTTCAAATACATTTTTAGTTTCTTGCTTCAAAACAAAAACCGCATCTAGGTTTTTCACTAAATTAAAATACAAAGTTTCAATAATATCTTCTCGCTTTTTAAAATGGTAATTTAAATTACCTTGACTAATATTCATTTCTGAAGCTATTGTTCTTAATGTAACTTTAGCTAAACCAACAGAATTGAATAATTTTAAAGCAGTATCTAATATTCTTTCTTTTGTTTTTACCATAACTCAAAAATAAATAAAATAGTAAACTTGACCTAATTAAAAATAATTAGTACATTTGACCTAATTTTAGATACAATGAAAGAAATTACAATAGTAGGTGCAGGAATTGGAGGTTTAACAACAGCTATAGCACTTCAACAAAAAGGATTTAAAATTAGAATCTTTGAACAAGCAGAACAATTAAAACCTGTTGGAGCTGGAATTATTCTAGCCAATAATGCAATGCAAGTTTATAAAAAGTTAGGGTTACAAAAAGTGATTGAAGAAAATGGAAATCCGATTTCATCTCTAAAAATTACAAAACAAAACCTAAGACCACTTTCTAAAATCGACTTGACTCATTTTGAACAAAAAAACAATGTCAAAAATATTGCAATTCACAGGGGAAAACTACAACAAATACTAGTTGATCAACTTGCAGCTAATAGAATTCATTTAAATCATAAGCTTAAATCTATTCATAAAACTGCAAATGGAAGTATCCTACAATTTGAAAATGGAGAACAAATTCATGCTTCAATTGTTTTAGGTGCAGACGGATTAAATTCTATTGTACGAAAAAACATATTACCCAATACTATTACAAGACAAGCAAAGCAAATCTGTTGGAGAGGTGTTACTGAATATAAATTACCTACCGATTTAAAAAACGAATTAAATGAGGCATGGGGAAAATCTGAACGTTTTGGTTTTGTTCAAATTACAGAAAATAAAGTGTATTGGTATGCTTTAAAAACCTTTAAAGAAAATAAAAATGAATTTCTAGTTGAAAACCTAGAGCAATATTTTAATAGCTATAATCCTGTTATTAAAAACATAATAAAATCAACAAAAAAAGAACATATAAATACCGCAGAAATTTCAGATTTAAAACCAACAGATGTTTGGTTTAAAGACAATATTTGTTTAATGGGTGATGCTGCGCATGCAACAACTCCAAATATGGGACAAGGTGCTTGCCAAGCAATAGAAGATGCTTATGTTCTTGCAGCTTGTTTAGATAAATATAAATTGAATAAAGCCTTTTTAGAATATCAAAAAATAAGATTACCCAAAGCTCATCAAGTAGTTAAAATGAGTTGGTTTGTAGGAAAAATAGCACATCTCAAAAATCCTTTATCAATTGGTTTACGAAACCTGATACTAAAACTGACACCTTCTTCAGTAAACAAAAAACAAAACGAACAAATTTTTCAATTAACAGAACTATGATAACCTCTACTATAGCCATTATTCTATTTATTATTTTTAGCCTATTAAGTGGTATTCATTTTTATTGGCTTTTTGGCGGTAAATGGGGGTTAGAAAAAGTAATTCCCACTAAAAGTGAACAGGCAATAACACTTTCTATTCCTAAATTTGCAACTTTAATTGTTGCACTGGTATTACTTTTATTTGGAGTAATTTATCTTATAAAATCAAGATTTATTAATCTTCAAATTCTAAATTCAATAAACGATTATGCCTATTGGATTATCCCTTCCATCTTTATTTTAAGAGTTATTGGAGATTTTAATTATGTCGGTTTTTTCAAAAAAATAAAATACACAGAATTTGCAAAAGCTGATACAAAGTATTTTGTTCCTTTGTGTTTATTTATTGGAACATTAGGGGTGATTTTACAATTAATAAGTTGACGTGAGTTCGATATAATTTTCAATTTTTATAGACTTATATTTCTAAAAATTAAATGGTTGTCATTTCGAACA
>CAYPHE010000422.1:0-2292 GCA_964410075.1 uncultured Polaribacter sp. | reverse complement strand
TAAGGCTTTTTGCTCCCCCTCTTGGGCTCGAACCAAGGACCCTCTGATTAACAGTCAGATGCTCTAACCAACTGAGCTAAGGAGGAGTTTGCTTCACATAATTTGTGATTAGCGGTTGCAAATATAAAACACTTTTTAGAATACAACCAAGATTTTTTTTTATTTTTTTTGTTGAATTTTTAACGACTAGAAACAATATCGTTTTTATTCGAAAACAGTTCTTAAATTAATCAAAAAACGAGTTTGATTTTTATTAAAAACCGTATTTTTGTTATCTTTTATTATAATTAAAACTAGTTCAAACGAATAAATGGATAAATTTTCGTTTTTAAACGCAGCACATTCAGGGTTCATAGCAGACCTGTATGACCAGTATTTAGTAAACCCAGATGCAGTAGAGCCTAGTTGGAGAAGTTTTTTTCAAGGTTATGATTTAGCCAATGAAAATTATTCTTTAACAGACGAAGAAGTAGCTGTAGAAATTCCTCAAGAAGTTCGTAAAGAATTTTTGGTAGTCGATTTAATTAACGGTTACAGAACAAGAGGTCATTTGTTTACTAAAACAAATCCGGTTAGAGAAAGAAGACAATATAACCCTTCATTAGAAATAGAAAATTTTGGATTATCTAAAGACGATTTAGATAAAGAGTTTTCTGCAGGTTCAATTATTGGTATTGGTAAAGCAGCATTGCAAGATATAATTGCCCATGTAAAACGTATTTATTGCGATTCCATTGGTGTAGAATATATGTACATGCGTAATCCAGAAAAGATTAAGTGGTGGCAAGAACGTTTTAACAAAAACGGAAATCACCCAACATATTCTACTGATGCAAAAAAGTATATTCTTTCTAAATTAAACCAAGCCGTAACTTTCGAAAGCTTTCTACAAACCAAATATGTAGGTCAAAAACGTTTTTCGTTAGAAGGTGGAGAAGCTTTAATTCCGGGGATAAGTGTTGTTCTTAGAGATGCAGCAGAAATTTACGGAGTAAAAGAGTGCGTTTTAGGAATGGCGCACAGAGGTCGTTTAAATACCTTAGTAAATGTATTTAAAAAACCGGTTAGAGAACTATTTAGTGAGTTTGAGGGAAAAGATTTTGAAGACGAAGATATTGATGGTGATGTAAAATACCATTTAGGTTTAACCTTAAGTAAAACCTACAGAGACGGAAACGAAATTAAAATGAATTTGGTGCCAAACCCGTCTCACTTAGAAACTGTTGCTTCTGTTGCAGAAGGAATTACTAGAGCAAAAATAGATAGAAAGTATGATGGAGATTCTAGTAAAATTCTTCCAATTGTAATTCATGGAGATGCAGCAATTGCAGGCCAAGGTATTGCTTATGAAATTGTGCAAATGGCGCAATTAAACGGTTATAAAACGGGTGGAACCATCCACATAGTGGTAAATAATCAAATAGGATTTACAACCAATTACTTAGACGCTCGTTCAAGTACTTACTGTACAGACGTTGCTAAAGTAACTTTATGTCCTGTAATGCATGTAAATGCAGATGATACAGAGGCCGTTTGCCATGCAATGGAGATGGCATTAGAATTTAGAATGCGTTTTAAATCGGATGTTTTTATCGATTTATTAGGGTATAGAAAATATGGACATAACGAAGGTGATGAGCCTCGTTTTACACAGCCAAAATTATACAAAGCTATTTCTAAGCATAATAATGTTAAAGACATTTATGCAAGTACTTTATTAAACGAAGGCACGATTGATAAGTCATATTTAAGCGAAATTACTGCTGAGTTTAAAGGAATGCTAAATGCAGAATTTGACAAATCTAAAGAAGACAAAAACTCTAAAGTAAAAGAGTTTATGGAGTCTACTTGGGAAGGTTTTAGTAGAGTAGATAGCGATGAGATGTTAAAAGATTTAGACACCACATACGCTGTTGAAAATTTAAAAAATATCGCAAAAGTAGTATCTACAGTTCCAGAAAATGTAAAATTTGTACGTAAAGCAGAACGTATTTTACAAGGAAGAGCTAAAATGGTTTTTGAAACCAATCAATTAGATTGGGGAATGGCAGAAAATTTAGCTTACGGTTCTTTAATGGAAGAAGGGTATAGCGTTCGTATTTCTGGACAAGATGTAGAAAGAGGAACATTTTCTCACAGACATGCTATTTTACGTGATGAAGTTACAGAAGATAGAATCAATTTACTAAACACAAATCCGAATAATAAAGGTAACATGACGATTTACAACTCGTTGTTATCAGAATATGGGGTGTTAGGTTTTGATTATGGTTATGCAATGGGTAATCCAAA
>CAYPHE010000421.1:0-2292 GCA_964410075.1 uncultured Polaribacter sp. | reverse complement strand
CTTCTTTTTGCCAAATAGCATCGTAAAAAGTTAAGTTATTAAAACCTTCCCAAAGTCTTGCGGTCATGTCGCAAGCCATTTGCATTAAATGATGTCTTTCTCTTTCTGCTCTTTCAGAAATACGATCATCTCTAACCAAATCGCAACTATGAGAGTAATGTACTAGTCTGTCTTCAAGTCCAGCAGATTTTATAAGAGATAAAGTTATTGTAGTACCTCCTAAATCATCTGGGTCTGGTGAGTTACCATCAGCAACAACAGCTATTCTTCCTTTTGGAGGATTAATTGTCTGTGCAGATAAAATAAAAGTCGAAAACAAAAAAATAAAACAGAATATGATGCTTTTTTTCATTAAGAAAGGAATTAAAATTTAAAATAAAAGTAAAAACTCTTATTAAGTATAGTAACCTGTGCTATCCTGTCAAAAAAAATATACTAAAATCAGTATAGTACAAGATGCTCTATTTTGGAGTAATGTTTATTTTGCACTTGAATACAAATCAAACTTACAGATGTCAATTAAGCATTTTTATTTTTCTATTTTACTTTCTTTTTTATTTTTTGTTAGTTGTAAAAAACAAGAAAAACAGGTTAAACCACCTAATATACTTTGGTTAGTAACTGAGGATATGGGACATTATATTCCTTCTTTTGGAGATTCGACTATTGTTACTCCTCACTTAAGCAAGTTGGCTAAAGAGGGTGTGGTTTATCCAAATTTGTATTCTACATCAGGAGTTTGCGCACCAAGTAGAGCAGCAATCGCTACTGGAATGTATCCTTCAAGTATTGGTGCAAACCATATGCGAACAACCTCTTACAGCGAAGTTACAGGAGTACCTAAATATGGTGCTGTTCCGCCGCCAGAAGTAAAAATGATAAGCGAATTACTTCGTAAAGAAGGCTATTATTGTACGAATAATTATAAAACAGATTATCAATTTAAAGCGCCTGTAACAGCTTGGGACGAAAGTAGTCCTTATGCACATTGGAAAAATAGAGGAAAAGATCAACCATTTTTTGCTGTATTTAATTTTACAGAAACTCACGAATCGGGTCTATTTGAACCCTATGGATTTAGAGAAATAGAAACAAGACATTATCACGCTGGAGATAGAACTTATAACTGGAAAAATAAAGGGAAGTCTCATGCTAAAAATAGAATGACAGAAGCCGAAACGCCAGTTCATATTCCAAAAGACACTAAATTTAAAATACCACCATATTTACCCGATAATGAAGTTGTACAAAGAGATATGTGGAAATTGTATAATAATATTGCAGAGATGGATAAGCAAGTTGGAGCAGTATTAAAGCAATTAGAAGACGATGGTTTGTTAGATAATACAATTATTTTCTTTTATGGAGATCATGGAGGGCCAATGCCAAGAGAAAAAAGATTGATTTACGATTCGGGATTAAAAACACCTATGATTATTCGCTTTCCAGATAAAAAAAATGCAGGCACTAAAGATGGGCAATTGATAAGTTTTATAGATTTTGCACCTACTTTACTTTCTTTAATTAATCAAAAACCAAAAGAATATCTTCAAGGTCAATCTTTTTTAGGAGACTACAAAGCAAAAGAACGCAAATACATTCATGCAGCTGCCGATAGGTTTGACGGATTTACAGATGCTATTAGAGCAGTAAAAGACAAGCAGTTTAAGTATATTAGAAATTATAGACCAGAACAAGGTTATTATCTTCCGGTTACCTATAGAGAGCGTATACCAACAATGCAGGAATTACTAAAGTTAAAAGAGGAGGGTAAGTTAAATGATATACAAAAACAATGGTTTAGAGGTGAAAAACCAAAAGAAGAATTGTTTGATTGTATTAATGATCCTTTTGAGTTGAATAATCTGGCTGAAAATTCGGAATACAAAGAAAAACTAGCTGAGTTAAGTAATGAAATGGATAGGTGGCTTGCAGAAATTGGAGATGACCCTAGTTTGCCTGAAAAGGAATTGGTAACTAAACTATGGAGTGGTAAAAATACAAAACCTAAAACAGCAATGCCGATTGTAACGCTAAAAAATGGTAAGGTTGTAATTAGTTGCAGTACAGAAGGAGCTTCTATCGGTTATAAAACCAACCCAAAATCTACAAGTTGGAAAGTTTACTCAAAACCTTTTGAAATTGACTCTACTAAAACTTTATTAGTAAAAACACATAGAATAGGTTTTTTACCAAGTGAAGATGTAAAATTAAAAACTACATCATTAAAATGATGTAGTTTTTAATAATTTGATATTTTTAATCGAAATTTTTATTTTTTTCATATTATTT
>CAYPHE010000420.1:0-2305 GCA_964410075.1 uncultured Polaribacter sp. | reverse complement strand
CCAGGTGTTGTAGTAATAGATGCAGTTGAAGGAGTTGCATATGTTGCTAAATCTTCAACTTGCATAAAATTATTTTGAGTGTTCTGTTCTGATGAAACAGCAAACTGCATACGAGGACGATTGAGTGTTTTTTTCATGTTAATAGTTTCAAAATAGTTTCTATATTATTCGGTTACTTCAGTAAAATTGGACATTAATATGCATAAACCATTTTGATGTTCTGATGCATAAAAAATACCATTGCTAGAGATTGTAATAGTACTTATATCTCCATATATAGAAATGGGAGATGCCTTTGTAGGTTCTAGTGTTTGTGTATTTAAAATTACGACAGTATTGTCATAGGAATTTTTAATAAAAACAAAATCACCATCTGGTGAAAAAGTGATAAAGTTTGGACTCCTTCCCATTTTAATAGGTGATTCTGGTATTTCTTGGAATGTTTGAGCATCTAATATTGTTAAGTAGTTATTTAAATTAGAAATATACAATCGTCTTCCATCTGGAGAAACAGCAATACAAGAGGAGTATTCATCTGCTTTTATTGAAGGTTCTGAAATGGGTGATAAAGTTTTTGCATCAAAAACCGTTACGCTATTATTACTTTTAGAACGACGATCTTTTTTAAGTAGGAAAAGACGAGTGCTATCATGTGATACAGCAATAGATTGAAAACCATTCTCTGAAATTATCGGAGAACCTGCAATTTCTTGAAGAGTATCATAATCCAACGCTTTGAATCCTCCGGGCACAGTTTCAAACCTTTCTTTTGTACTATAAATACGTTTAAAATCGGGTGAGATGACAATAGGAGAATTTAAATTATCAATAGTAAAAGGTGAACCGGGAATTTGCTGAAGTGTTGTTGGATCTAAAATTACAAGTTTTGTTCCCGTTTCTAAATAAATTGTTGCGTAAATACGATTGTCTTTTTTAGATACCGATACATAACGTGAAATACCTGTACCATTCACAATATTGATTGGTGAACTTGGAATCTCTATTAATGTTTTCGAATCCAAAACAGACAGATTCTGCTTTCCAGACACTACATAAATCGTTTCTGCATCAGGAGAGGTAGCAACATATTTAGCGTTTTGAATTTTGATAGGTGAACGCGTATCTTTATAGAGACTGTCATATGTAGCTTTCAATACTTTCGTCACTTCGTCACCAGAATCATTTTTAGCAATTAGTGTATAACTTGTTTGAAGTGAATAACCTGGATAGAGTTCTATTTTTCCATTAGGATTTAGGAGATTAGGAACAGGTTGAAGCGTTGCTTTTGTTGTGTTTTTAGTTTCCCATGTAGCCATGAGTTTGTTGTTTTTCCATAGAAGAGAAAAATTGACAATTTCTGGTTTTGGCTTATTTATAGTGACAGTTCTTTGACTACTCAGTATAATTCCTACACCATATGCCCAAAGTGTATATGTGGTGTCTTGATTAGGTTGTATTTTTAAGTTTCCATTCGCATCTAATGGATGTTTTTTATTGTCATACCCAGGTGAAATCAAACAATAATCAATTTCTTTGGTGTCCCAGATCAAAGAAGTAGTCGCCCCAGGTAAAATGATTGAATCTTGAGAAACAAATTGTGTGATTTGAGATTTGGCTATTTCTTTTGTAACGGTTGTAGACAAATCTGTAATGGTGCCACTTGTGTCTTTTACTTTTATGGAGATTGAAGAGATACCAACGGTTGTGTTTAGTGCAATAGCATCCAAATAAAAAACAGCAATATCACCAGGAGAAAATGTATTGGAATCGCCTGTTTTTGGAGTTGCTAAGAATTGTCCAGGAATAGCACCAGAATTTACATCCCAAAGATTTCCTTCCGCACCTGAAATAATTGCAGAAAGAGCTGCTGTTGTCGTTAAATTATTGGCATTTGAATTTTGGCCTACAGGAAGAAGAATTTCAATAATCTTTATTTCTATGGAAGTATCCTTACTTGTATTTTGAATAGCGATACTCAAATCTAAAATACTACTTTGTCCAGGAACTCTAGTAATATAGCTCGTTGAAGGCATTGCCGTTGGTGTAAGGTTTTTTCCTTCAACAAAATTAGTTTGACTTTTTAGTTCTAATGGAACCGAAGAAATCATACGAGGACGATTGAGTGTTTTTATCATTTAACTTGCGATTAATTTAATGCTTAATGTCAATTCTTTTTGTGAAGTTCCCAGTACTTTAAGAGTTAGGATAACCGTTTCTCTTACAAGGTATTCGTAAGAAAATTCATTTGTTGGCAATCCTTTTACAGATAATTCATTGCCATCTTCAAGTTCTGCACTTTCTGCCG
>CAYPHE010000419.1:0-2309 GCA_964410075.1 uncultured Polaribacter sp. | reverse complement strand
GGATCTGCACCTGCTTCTAAATTTCCATCAGGCAATTTTAAAATCGCATCAACTCTTCCAATAATTAGCGAGTTTCTTTCTAAAATGGTGTACCCCAAAGAGGCCAACTTGTTTTTTGTTGTTTCGTTAAAACTATTAGGTTCCATTCTGATAACATCTGGCAACCATTGATGATGAAATCTTGGTTGATTTACAGCTTCTTGCATACCCATTTTATACTCTACAACATTTAAAATATTCTGTAAAACAGAGGTGATAATTGTAGAGCCTCCAGGTGTACCAATAACCATAAATAATTCACCATTTTTTTCTACAATTGTTGGTGTCATAGAACTTAACATTCTTTTTTCTGGAGCAATGGCATTGGCTTTAGAACCAACCAAACCATATACATTTGGTGTGCCAGGTTTGCTGCTAAAATCGTCCATTTCGTTATTTAAGAAAAAGCCCGCGCCTTTAACCAAAACTTTAGAACCATAACCTGTATTAAGAGTTGTAGTTACAGAAACGGCATTTCCAAATTGATCTACAATGGAGTAGTGGGTGGTTTCATCACTTTCAAAACCTAAAATTTTTCCATGAGAAATTGTTGACGAAGGTGTAGCTTTATCCCAAGAAAAACTTTCCATACGCTGGTTTATGTATTGTGTAGCTGTTAAACTATCTATAGGAACGTTTATAAAATCAATATCCCCCAAATAATGTGCTCTATCTGCATAAGACCTTCTTTCTGCTTCTGTTAGCAATTGAATATATTCCGTTGAATTGTGTTCAATTTTTGACAAGTCAAATGGCGCTACCGATTTTAATATTTGTGCCAAACAAATTCCTCCACTAGCTGGTAAAGTCATAGATGTTATTTGGTATTCTTTGTAAGTAAACTCAATTGGTTTTCGCCAAATGGCTTCGTATTTTTCTAAATCTTTGTGTGTAATAATTCCACCTAATTCAGAGATGTAATTTACTAACAGTTCGGCAGTTTTTCCTTTGTAAAAACCGTCTTTACCAAAATCGCGAATACGTTCTAAAGTCTGAGCCAATTCCTCTTGTTTTAGAACATCGCCAGCATTCCATTCTTTTTCAAAAACAGTGTTATATGTATTTGCTTTCTTAAAATATTCCGTTTTTGAATTTAATGAATTGGCTTGCTTTTCTGTAACTATAAAACCATTTCTTGCCAAGTTAATAGCAGGTTGTATTAATTCATTTAAAGGTAAGCTACCAAATTTTTCATAAACCTTAAAAACTCCTGCCACAGAACCAGGAACGCCCACTGCATTTGCTCCTAAAACACTTTTATCTGCAATTACGTTTTTTAGAGAGTCTAAATACATGTCTCTATGTGCGGTAATTGGAGCTTTTTCTCTAAAGTCTAAAGCACCTTTTGTACCATCATTATTTCTATATACCATAAAGCCCCCACCACCAATATTTCCTGCAACAGGATACACTACAGCCAATGCAAAATGTGTTGCCACCATTGCATCATAGGCATTACCTCCTTTTTTTAAAATGTCAGAACCAATTTTTGAAGCTTCTATTCTAGCAGAAACCACCATAGCTTTTTGAGTTACTAAACCAACGGTTTTCTCTTTTTTGCAAGCATTAAAAAATAGTAGAGAAGTGAATAAGAATAGTATAAAGTGTTTGTTCATATTTTTATTTTCTTCTTGTTTGAACTGATAAAACAGTAGTTTAAATTTATTTTCAGAGCAACGTTTTTATTAGGTAGCTTCTGTAAGCTCTTTTAATTTTCGGTTTACAAACTCTTTAATATCTTTAAAAAAAACAGTAAAGTCTTCTTCAAATTCTTTTGTAAGTATCCTTAAATCTTCTATAGCCAAATCCATTTGAGATTTTCCTTTAGTTCGGTTGTTCATTCCTTTTAAAACCCGTTCAATACCCTCTAAATATTGGTAGTTGTATAAAATATTATACTCAACCATGTAATCATAAAATCGCTTTGAGTTTTCTGGAAATATAGACTCGTTTTTACCAAGGATACTATAAATACCTTGAGTATAAATATCTAAAGGAATGGCAGAATAGTTGTGCCAATTTTTTGCTAAAAAATAATCGTAAAAAATATCAATAATCACACTATCGTAATGCCGATAACGCGCATTTAAACGGCGTTTACTTTTTCTAAAAACAGGATGCGCATCTGTAAAGGTATCTATAGCTCTATGCAATACAATACCTTCTTGAATTGCTGATGAAAACTGCTGTAAATCTTTTCCTTTAATACCATCTGCAATAAAATTGCCTATAATTAAATTGGTGTTGTTTTGAGAAAGGTAGAGGTGGGC
>CAYPHE010000418.1:0-2310 GCA_964410075.1 uncultured Polaribacter sp. | reverse complement strand
AGCTATACAAAAGGAGCAGAAATCTTTATAAAATGGTGCAAGAGAAATCATACAACTCCAGATCTAATTGATTACAAAATGTTTTTAAAATTCATCAAATATTTACAAAGAAAGAACACTACAAAAAAGACAATTAAACATAAAATAGGAACTATAAAAATCTACTTTAAATATCTTATATCAGAGAATTATAGAATAGATAATCCAGTAGAAAATATTAACATCAAAGGAGTAAAAAGAACTATCAATTATAATCTATTAGAAGCAGACGAATTAGAAGATTTATACTATTCTTACGAAACTGAAAATAGTAAAGACAGCTATCATAAATTAACAGCAAAAAGAAATAAAATAATTGCTGGCTTACTGGTTTATCAAGGATTAAATACATCAGAACTCATAAAATTAGAAATCGAAGATTTACAGTTGTATAAAGGAAAACTTTATATAAAAAGTGGCGCAAGAAGTAACTCAAGAACTTTGGAATTAAAATCGTGGCAAGTCATAGAATTTTTAGAATACATCAAAGAAATTAGAGAAGAAATACTCACAAGAAAATCTTTAGAAACCAATAGAATTTTTATCCCAAACAATGTAAGA
Organism: uncultured Polaribacter sp.; assembly: GCA_964410075.1. Taxonomy (GTDB): domain Bacteria; phylum Bacteroidota; class Bacteroidia; order Flavobacteriales; family Flavobacteriaceae; genus Polaribacter. The sequence continues at coordinate 1,710 of CAYPHE010000418.1, read as the reverse complement.
TTAGGAAATACAGTTTTAGCGATTATAAAGAAACTAAAAAGCTACAATCAAAAAGTAGTAAACGTTCATCAAATAAGAGCAAGTGTAATTACAAACTGGTTAAAGCAATACAATTTAAGACAAGTTCAAGTATTAGCTGGTCATAAATACATCAGTTCAACAGAAAGGTATTTGACTGACGATTTAGAAAGTTTACATGAAATTGTAAACAACTTCCATCCCATTAGTTGAAAAGTAAGATTATTAAATAATTGATAACTTTGTAAATAACAGGTAATATAAATTATCTTTAAGGAACTAAAAGAAGGAAATTATGGCAACAATAGATTTAAGAAACACAGTAAAAGAATACATAAATACAGCAGATTTAAGATTGCTAAAGATGATGAAAGCATTAGCAGAAAGCTACCAAAAAGACGAGCAAGAAGTAACGTTAACAGAAGAACAATATCAAATGATTGATAAACGTAGAGAAGCACATTTAAAAGGAGAAAGCAAATCATTTACTTGGGAACAAGTGAAACAGAATGCAAGAAACGCAGTTCAATAATGAAGTACATTTTAAAAATTAAAGATGAAGCTAATGTAGAGATTATAGAAGCTTATCTTTATTATGAAGAAAAACGTTTTGGATTAGGAGAAGAATTTTTAGACCACTTGAATAATTACTTTGAAAGAATCATAACAAATCCAGAACACTTCCCACAGAAACGCAATCCTTATAGAGAAGCTTTTATAAAGCGTTTTCCATTCTTAATTATTTATGAAATTACAGATAAAAAAGTGATTGTTTATTCTGTATTTAATACTTGGCAAAACCCAGAAAAGAAAAAGAAATAATTAGAAAGCTTCGCTTTTTCGTTCCTCAAAAGCTCGCTAAAAACCAAACTGAATAAGCCCACGCTTGCCAACGCTGATGTAAGTTTTTATGAGCCAACGCTCACACAGCACATTGTTTTTTACAAAAGCGTTTATATTTTTAGTGGATTATTGATAAAAAACAAAGAGCTGTTCCCTGCAAAAAGCTACTTCATAAAAACTTACCCCAAGCAAAGTTACATAACGCACGAGCTTTATAATACAAAAGTCAGTCTATTAATTCTGAAACGATTACCTTTTGTAGTTATAAATTGCGTTATGTAAAATTGCCACTTCCAGCCACAAAGCCAACCACTTCTGCCCACGCACTACGTACTTTAATTATTTTGCTCAATCGTCGCAAAACCTCTATCATTTTTTAAAGATCAAGATTGATTAAAATCTGAGCAAACTTCAAAAGTTATTGCCTGTAAATCTTCACCTTTAAAAAATGTAAGTTCTTATCAAAACGTTTTAAAAATTGACGATTTAGAGGCTGGAAAAGCTGTGGGAAATCGGCAACTTTTAAAATGAAAACTTCTTCATAAAGTAAAGAAAAAAACCACCTTATTTAAAAGTATAAATCCCGACTAATGATAGTCGGGGTACCATTAACAAAAATGTTAATTCTAAGTAGTTCCAAAAAAGGGTAAAAGTACGGCATGAGATAGTCGTACTTTAATAACCAAATATGATGAATATAATACTGAAAAAAGCCATCTTATTTTTTTATATTTACAAAAGGTAGATAAGTGAAGTTAAGGACGTTCTTTTTTGTAAAAATGTTGGAGTAAGTACGTGATAAAAATGCGACCGTTGTTAAAAAAAACGCATAAACTATTATCCCTTTGG
>CAYPHE010000417.1:0-2310 GCA_964410075.1 uncultured Polaribacter sp. | reverse complement strand
GTATTATTTTCACATGAAATTGAGCATTTGATTTACGCACCAATCCTAGAAAAAGATGAAAACTTTGATACAGGTTTAGGAATAACACTTGATGAAGGGTTGGCTCAATTTTATACTTATAAATATTTAAATTTAAGTATAGAAGAAGCTTTATTTGGAGAACACACTACACTTCTTATAAAAAGGGAAAAAGAAATTTTTAATAAACTAGCACCATATTTCTTTAAAACTAGCAAAGAAGGTTGTCCATTATTCAAACATTGTGGAAGAACTAATAATTGTAAGCCTATACTTGATGGTTTACCAGATGAATTGACTGAAAGTATTTGTTATTTTATTGGCTTCAGAATAATACAAAAATATGAAGAGAATAATGGTGAAGACTCTTGGAAGGATATTTACAATATGCCAATAAGTGATTTTTACACAAAGAGTGGCTATAAAGAATTTATAGATTCTAGCAATTAGAAAAGAATTAGAATTACTTAAAAAAAATAATATTTAGTATTAAGGTTAAATCTTCTATACCATAAATTCAATTAATAATCTTTGAAAAATATTTTGTGAATACAAATATTTAATTACTTTTGTAGACGACTGGTCTAATATGTGAATAATGAAAAAAGAAATAGTAGAAAGTATTTTAGAAATAGGAACTGATTTAATTCTGAAAAATGGCTATCATAATGTTGGCTTAAATAAAATTTTAAAGGAAGCCAATATTCCTAAAGGTTCTTTCTATTATTATTTTAAAAGTAAAGAAGATTTTGGTTTACAGGTTATAAAATTTTATTCTAAGAAATCTTTAATAATACTTAATAGGTATTTAGAAGATAGCAACAAAAATCACAAACAAAGAATAATTTCTTTTTTTAAGGATATGCAAGAAATTTATATAGCCAAAGATTACAAAGAGGGGTGTTTATTGGGAAATTGTAGTACAGAATTATCTGACTTTTCTGTGTCATTTAGTACTACTATTGCTAACGAATTAAGCATTTGGGAAAAATGTTTTGAAAAATGTATTCAAAAAGGACAAATTGAAGGAAACATTAAAACAAGTGAATCACCTAAGGTTTTAAGTGATTTAACCCTTACAATGTGGGAAGGAGCATTGTTAAGAATGAAGTCGGCAAAAAATGTAGAATCGATTGAAACATTTATTCTATACCTAGAAAAATACATATTGTAATTTTTTTAACATTTAAATAGTAGACTGGTCTAATAATTAATAATTTAAAACAAATAAAATGGAAAATTTTAAAAACAAAACAGTTGTAATTACAGGAAGTAGTAGTGGATTTGGTTATTTAACCACATTAACATTAGCTCGAAAAGGATATAAAGTATGGGCTACAATGAGAAATAGCGAAACTAAAAATGCTACAAAAAAAGAAGAACTATTAAATATTGCAGAAAAAGAAAATCTAAATATATCTGTGCTAGATATGGATGTAAATAATGATCATTATGTAACCACTGCAATTGATAGAATTGCTAAAACTGATGGTAAAATTGACTATCTAATAAATAATGCAGGTTATATGTTTGTTGGTATTACAGAAGCTTACAGTATTCAACAAGCAAAAGAACAATTTGAAACAAACTTTTTTGGTATTTTACGAACTACAAAAGCAGTTCTACCTTATATGCGAAAACAAAAAGATGGACTTATCGTAAATGTAACATCATTAGCAGGCAGATTAGCTTTCCCGTATTTTGGAATTTACTGTGCCAGTAAACATGCAGTTGAAGCTTATTCACAGGCCATGAGATACGAATTAGCACCTTTTGGTATTGAAGTTAGTATAGTAGAACCTGGACCATTTGGTACAAATTTATTGTTTACAGGACCTAAAGAAGAAAATCAAGATGTATTTAATGCTTATGGAGAACACAAAAATGTTCCATTTGCTATGTTAAAAAACTTTGAAGGTTTTTATGCTACAGATGAAGCACCAAATCCACAATTAGTAGCAGACAGTATAGCTCAACTTATCGAATCTGAAAAAGGAAAACGTGTAGATCGGGTTGTATCAGGAATTGATTATGGTCTTATAGATTATAATAGTAAAGTAGCACCAATTCAAGAAGCTTTGGTAAAAGATGCCTTACAAATGGGACATCTTTTATCAGTAAAAGAATAGAAGATGAATTTAAAAAATAAGAATGTCATTATTACTGGAGGAAGCTCTGGTATAGGTAAGGAAACAGCTAGAGAATTAATAAATAAAGGTGCTAAAGTAGTTATTACAGGGAGAGATTATAATAAATTAGAAAAAGTAGCCAATCAATTGAATGCTATTCCTC
>CAYPHE010000416.1:0-2314 GCA_964410075.1 uncultured Polaribacter sp. | reverse complement strand
CATTTTGAAAATCTGGTAATCGAAAAGCACTATCAAAAGTAATAGAAGAATTAATGCTAATGCCCAGTCCTTTCTTTTTACTACCGTTTTTTGTGTTGATAACAATAACTCCATTAGATGCTCTAGTTCCATATAAAGCAGCCGCACTTGGCCCTTTTAAAACTGTTACAGAAGCAATATCATCTGCATTTACTTCCATTGCACCATTACCAAAGTCTACCTCCTGAAAACCTGCAGCAGCTTCGTTTGTAAAATTAAAAATAGTATTGTTATTTATAGGAGTTCCGTCTACAATAAACAATGGATTGTTATTGGAAAAAGAAGCCTCTCCTCTAATGGTAATTTTTGATGAAGATCCTACTCCTGTTGCTCCTTGAGTTATAGTAACCCCAGCAAGTTTACCCGCCAAATTATCTAAAAAGTTTGGAGTTTTTACTTCTGTTACATCTTTAGAATTTAATTCTTGAACTACATAACCCAGTTCTTTGGTTTTTCTATTTAACCCCAAAGCGGTAACTACAACTTCATTTAAACTGGTATCTGTTTCTTCTAAAAACACATCTATTGTAGTACTATTTTTAATTTGAACGACTTGTGTTTTGTAACCTAAAAAAGAAAAAGTTACTGTTTTATCTGTTGATGAAACTTGTAAGGAATACATTCCATTTTCGTCGGAAGTAGTTCCAGTACCTGAAGGTGCTACTATGCTAACAAAAGGAATTTTATCTCCAGAATTTTTATCTGTTACAGTACCAGAGATTTTAGTTTGTGCAAATGTTACGCTCATGTAAAGCATAAACATCCACATAAAAGAGTATTTCATTTAAAATGATTTATGTTTAAGATTTGGGTGTGTTTTAAGAAGCCTCTTCTGCTTTTGCCAGAAGGACAACTTTATCAAGTACATTTATATCCTATTTACTCAGGATTTCTTTCTATAAAATGTAAAGATTGTTGGATTTAACTTTTTAGGATTTGAGGAGATCCTTTATTAAAAGGTTTAGAAAATAGAATTTCTAATACTATAATTTTAGATTGATGAGCAATTTGTTTAACATCAAAAACAAGATAAAGTAATAATTTTAATAGCCAATTAGCAATCGTCTTAAAACTATTGATAATGTATTTGATGTCTTGCTTTTTATCAATATCATTTAAAAGTTCTAAAAAATCGATTTTTAGTTTTTTTACTCTTGATACTTTAGCAACTGCTTTTCGTAAATTACTTTTATTCCAAGGTAATTTTAAGAACACTTCTTTGTTAAAATGCTCTTTTTTAATGCCCATTAAATAAAAACCACCATCTTTAGACGGCCCTAAAATCAAATCTTTTTGTTCGAGTTGTTTTTGGGTTTCAAGTAAATGTTTTGTTTTTAAATGGGGTGTGTCATTACCAATGGTAATAATGTTTTGAAAACCTTTATTTAAAATAGACTCGATAGCATTTGTAAAACGCTCTCCAAAAGAATCTCCAACCTGTTGGTTTTCAGAAAAATGAAAATAACTGATTCCAGATTTTCGGACTATTTTTAAAGTCTGTGCATTTAATTTGCTAAAAGCTTCTTTAGACAAAAAAGATTTCCTTTCAGCTTCCTTTTGGGCTGAATTGGCAAATATTAAAATGGCCGTTTGTTGAATCAAATACTTTATTTATGACGAATGTATTACTTATTCGTATTTTTTAATACTTTTCTTTGAAATTATTATTTAATAAAAACAATTTTTAAGCTACTACTCCTTGGCAACTGCTTCCTGCGCCAGCAGTACAACCATAACAATGTTGGTTGATAATAATATTTCTATTTTCTAACAATTCTTCATTATAATCTGAAACGTGTTTTACTTTACTAGCTACTTTTAAATTTAGCATTTGATTAAAATCGCAGTCATACAACCAACCATCCCAACTTATAGAAATGGTATTGGTACACATTACGTTTTCTACGGCTGCCGGATTGTACGCCTCAACTAAAGCATACATGTAATCTTCGTAATTTTCTGAAGCTATCAAATAGTCTAAAAACCTACTAATTGGTAAATTGGTAATAGCAAACAGACTATGGAAATCGATATTAAAATCATCTTTTAATGCCTTTTTAAAATCTGCTTCTAAAGCCATTTGATCTCCTGGCAAAAATGCTCCAGAAGGGTTGTAAACTAAATCTAATTTTAAGTTAGAACCTGGCATACCGTAACCTCTTTCATTTAATTCTTGTAAGGCTTTAATCGATTTATCAAAAACTCCGTCTCCTCTTTGTTTATCTGTTTTTCCGCGTGTCCAGTGAGGCATAGAAGATACTACATGAACATTATG
>CAYPHE010000415.1:0-2321 GCA_964410075.1 uncultured Polaribacter sp. | reverse complement strand
TATAATTTTGCCAAAATCAAAAAATAGAAAATGAAAAAAATAGTTTTAATTATAGCTTGTTTATTTACGTTTATTTTAACCTCTAAAGCCCAAGAAATTTCTGATAATGCTATTGGACTTCGTTTAAGTGGTGGAGAAGATTTTGGGGCAGAAATCTCTTATCAGAAAGCTTTATTAGAAAACAATCGATTGGAAATTGGCTTGGGTTTAGGTGAAAATTTCGGCAGATTTAAAGCTGTTGGTTTGTACCAATGGGTGTGGAATTTAGAAGAAAATTTTAATTGGTATGCTGGTTTTGGTGGTGGTTTAAGCACAACAAATAAAACCTCTATTTTTGGAGCTGGAAATGTTGGTGTCGAATATAATTTTGATGTGCCTATTTTATTATCTTTAGATTTTAGGCCAGAAATTCGTATTGTTGGAGATGCGGGTTTACGATCTGTAGTTGCTCTATCTGTTCGTTATCAATTCTAGTATTCAATAAGCCATTTTATAGCCTTTAAAATAATAAAATTTGTTGCTTTTTAGACAGCTTTTTTTTAAAAATTTAAACCAATCTATTTCTCTTCTAAAATTATTCTTGTTGGTGTATCTTCACCATTAATAATACTTTTAGTTCCTTTAGCTATGGCTTTTATTGTAGTTGTAATTACATGTATATCCAATGTTTCTACTTCATCAGAAACTTGATGATAATTTTTATCTACATCTATTGCTGTTGTAGAAAATGTATGAGACGGAACTCCTAAACGTGCTAAAGAGGCGTTGTCTGATCTAAAAAACAAATTAAACTTTTTATACGGATCGGGATACAACGTATATTGAGTTCCTTTTAAATTCTTTTGTATAATCTTACCAAAGTCAGACCTTTCAAAACCAGTTAACCATGCTGTGTTAGGTCCAAAACTTGGAGTTTTGCCTATCAATTCTAAATTAATTCCTGCTACAAATTTTGCAGGATCAATTGTTTTACCAAAATAAGTAGATCCTACTAAGCCCATTTCTTCTGCAGTAAACGCTACAAATACAATAGAACGCTCGTTACCAACATTTTTAAAATGTGCTGCCAAAGTCAAAACTCCTGTTACCCCAGAAGCATCGTCGTTTGCACCATTATAGATACTATCTAAAACACCCTCCTTTTTTTGAATTCCTAAATGATCGTAATGTGCAGAAATAATAACGAATTCGTCTTTCTTACTCTTACCCTCTAAAAAACCAATAACATTACTTGTTGTAATTTTGTTGGATGAATTTCTAGGTGTAAAAGAAAAGGTTTGTCTATAATTTTGTAAAGTATCAAAAGTTTGTAAACCTATTTTTTTGAATTCACTTTCAATATACTGTGCTGCTTTTTCAATACCAATAGTGCCAGTTTTTCTTCCTTGCATTTCATCAGAAGACAATGCATATAAGTGTTTTTTAACAATAATAGAATCAATAACCTCTTTTTGAGACATTTCTTTATTTATGTTTTTGCAATTAGAAAATGTAATAATTATAAGTACTAAAACAATTAATTTTTTCATCAATATCAAGATTTAAATTCCTAAAGATAGCAAATTTAATTTCTTATTTTTGAAGCAAATTTAACTTATGATTTTATCTGAAATTCCTAATATTAAACACACCAATGCTGATAACTTTTTTCTGCTTGCAGGACCTTGCGCTATAGAAGGAGAAGAAATGGCTTTGCGTATTGCTGAAAAAGTAGTTGCAATTACAGATAAATTAGAAATACCGTATATTTTTAAGGGTAGTTTTAAAAAAGCAAATCGAAGTAGAATAGATAGTTTTACCGGAATTGGAGATGAAAAGGCTTTAAAAATTTTACGTAAAGTTTCAGAAACGTTTCATATTCCTACAGTTACAGACATTCATGAAACAGCAGATGCTGCAAAAGCAGCCGAATATGTAGATGTTTTACAAATTCCTGCTTTTTTAGTTAGACAGACAGACTTAGTAGTTGCTGCTGCAAAAACAGGTAAAGTAGTTAACCTTAAAAAAGGACAATTTATGAGTCCAGAGGCCATGAAGCATGCGGTACAAAAAGTAAAAGATGCGGGTTCTGACAAAGCGTGGATTACAGATAGAGGTACTATGTTTGGTTACCAAGACATGATTGTAGATTTTAGAGGAATTCCTGAAATGAGAAAATTTGCACCTACTGTTTTAGACGTCACTCATTCGTTACAGCAACCCAATCAAACAATTGGTGTTACAGGAGGAAGACCAGATATGATTGAAACTATAGCAAGAGCTGGTGTTGTAAATAATGTAGATGGTTTGTTTATAGAAACTCATTTTGATCCTGCTAATGC
>CAYPHE010000414.1:0-2323 GCA_964410075.1 uncultured Polaribacter sp. | reverse complement strand
AATCAATTTAGAGAAGAAGTTGTAGCTTTTCAACAAGATTTAACTGCTACAAATATCTTAATGAACAAACTATTTCAAAAAATAGCAGCAATGAAAAGAGCGGCTAATAAAACGATACTACCTAATAACGAATTGATAAAATCAATCAATTTAGTGCGTTTGGAATTGTTGGCAATTCAGAAAGAGCTGAGAGGAAACCCTGTAAAAGGAGAAGTAGGAGAAAAGTCTAATCCAACAGCTAACGATGCGGCTAATCTTTCTTGGAGAGCTTTTGGAAACACTTACGGTCCAACAGGAACTCAAAAGAAGTTTTTAAACAGAGTTAATGTACAATTAAACAAAGTAAAATCTAAATTAAGTACAGTTGTAGAAACCACGATGCCAGCAATTGAAAAAAGTTTGCAAGAAGCTGGTGCCCCTTGGGTTGAAGGTCAAGGCTTGATTAAAAATTAATTTATGAAGCTTATTTGAAAATGTAAAGACTGTCATTCAGAACGAGGAACGAAGTGAAGAATCTTATTTTAAGTTAGAGATTTTTCGGTTATTCTTCCTTCTGAATGACAGATCAAAATGCTTCAAAGGAAGCATATATCTAAAAGATTTCTTTAAGTAAAATTTTACTGGTTGTCATTTCGAACGAAACGAAGTGTAGTTGAGAAATCTCATAGTCAAATCAAGATTTTATAAACCTAACGACAAAATATTTTAAAGATCATTTTTATGAAAAAACTTGTCATTGTTGCATTCGCTATGTTATTCGGATTCATAAATAACACAAATGCTCAAAAAAAATCAAAGAAGAAAAATAAAGAAAAGGAACCTTTAGAATCCATTTCTATCGTTGGATTAAAATGGCGTAATGTTGGTCCTGCTTTAACCTCTGGAAGAATTGCAGATATTGCCTTCAACCCGAAAAATTATCACGAGTATTATGTAGCTACGGCATCTGGTGGTGTCTGGAAAACAGTTAACGCAGGTACAACTTACGAACCAATTTTTGATACACAAGGTTCTTATTCTACAGGTTGTATAACCATAGACCCGAACAATAGTAACGTAATTTGGGTAGGTAGTGGAGAAAACAACAACCAACGTTCTGTTGCTTATGGAGACGGTGTTTACAAATCTGTAGATGGAGGAAAAACGTGGCAAAATATGGGGTTAAAAAACTCTGAACACATTGGTAAAATTATTGTGCATCCAGAAAATTCTAATGTGGTTTATGTAGCTGCTATTGGTCCTTTATGGAGCAAAGGTGGAGATAGAGGTTTGTATAAAACTGAAGATGGAGGAGAAACTTGGAAATCAATTATTAAAGTTGATGAGCACACTGGAGTGAATGACATTGTTATGGATCCAAGAAATCCTGATGTCTTGTATGCATCAACATTACAAAGAAGAAGGCATGTGTATACCTATGTTGGTGGTGGTTCTGGTTCTGGATTGCAGAAAAGTACAGACGGAGGAAATACTTGGCAGAAAATACACAAAGGATTACCAACTACAGAACTAGGTAGAATAGGTTTAGCAATTTCCCCTGCTAACCCAGAAATCATTTATGCCATTGTAGAAGCTGCTGATGGTAAAGGTGGTTTTTTTGCTTCTACAAACAGAGGTGCAAGTTGGCAAAAACGCAGCAAACACGTAACAAGTGGAAACTATTACCAAGAAATCATTGCTGACCCTATTGATGAAAACACCGTGTATTCTATGGATACGTGGATGTCTGTAACACATGATGGCGGAAAGACATTTCAAAAAGTAGGAGAGGATACCAAACACGTAGACAACCACAGCATGTGGATAAATCCAAATAACAACAAACATTGGATTGTAGGGTGTGATGGTGGTATCTACGAAACGTTTGATGCCGCTAAAACTTGGGATTTTAAAAAGAATTTACCGATTACACAATTTTATAAAGTGGCTTTAGATAATGACTATCCGTTTTACAATATTTATGGAGGTACACAAGATAACTTTAGTTTGGGCGGTCCATCTCGAGTATTAACCAATCACGGAATTCGTAATTCAGAATGGTTCATTACCAACGGAGGAGATGGTTTTGAATCGCAAGTAGATCCTAACAATCCAAATATTGTGTATGCGCAATCCCAATATGGAGGCTTGGTACGCTTTGATAAAAAAAGTGGTGAAAAAGTTGGCATTAAACCAAAAGCTAGAAAAGGTGAAAATACATACAATTTCAACTGGGATGCACCTTTGGTAGTAAGTAGACATGAGCCTGGACGATTATATTTTTCTGCAGAAAAAGTATTTAGATCAGACGATTACGGAAATAGTTGGGAAGTAATTAGTGATG
>CAYPHE010000413.1:0-2323 GCA_964410075.1 uncultured Polaribacter sp. | reverse complement strand
AGTTTCTTCACGAATTTCTATTTGAGTTTTAGTAATTTCTCTTTCAAAATCTTCTCTATCTCTTTTTTGTTTTTCTAATAAGTTATTTTTTCTTTTTTGAAAAGTAGAGAATAGTATAATTAGCGCAACTGCGATAAGTAATATTAATAATGTAGAAACTAATAAGATGGTTATTTGACTTTCCTGCATTTAATTAATCCATAGATGAAACAACAATTGTATATTATTATGAGTGCATGTAAAATAGGAAACAATTCTCTATTTTTAATAATACTACTATATACAAGTATAAAAAAAGGAATAGAAGGTAAAAAGAAGATTATAAAAGCTACCGATAACCAAAAGGGGAGTAGTTTTCTGTAATTTAAGATTTCATTAGAGTTTAATAATTGTTTAAAATACAATATAGCAAAAACACTAATGAATATAGACTCTACAATTAGAGAATACTTTTTTACCCAATAAAATTGTTCGAAAAATAAGAAAGAATGAAAAGTGAAAAAGATTAGTATCATTACAATACTGATCTTTTTCACTTTTTTATTTGTTAAAAGATTTCTATAAATAAATGTCACAAGAATAAATTCAAAATATAGAAATATATCAAAAAGATATTTTCTCTCAAGATCTTTAATTCGTAAATAATATCCAATAGTTTCAAAAATTACAACGGTAAATAAATATGTAAGTAAATATTTAAAATAAGGTTGTTTTTTATATGATCCTGTAAAAATTAAAGCAACGAATAGAGAAAAATATTCAAAAAAAGGAAAAATATCTTCTAGCATTTATTTTTTAATAAGGAGGATCAATTTGACCTCTATTCATTCCAGAACTTTCTTCATCTTCATCACCTAGCATTGGAAATAAGGAAGCCCTATTAACTTTAATAGTTGTGCTATCTGCATATTTACGAAGAACACTCATCATAGAAACAGGTTTCTTAATGCCTGATTTTAAAGGTTCGTAAGCTACATCTCTACCGTTAATTTTTGCAGTTGGAGCCAACATAAAAGTAACTCTATTTCTATATTCAGGAATTTTATAATTAGAAGGATAGGCCGAAGTAAATATTCTTATTCCAGTTAATTCTATTTCTTTTTCTGCAGATAATCTTTCTACATAAGCAATGTATTGTTTCAGTTCTGAAATCGTGAAAAATTCAGATAACGTAGCAATAGTATCTTTGCCTTTTGATTTTTTTTTGATAAATTTATTTAAAACTTTTCTTTGACCTTTATCATATGCTTTAAACATACTTGCCATTTCTTTATAAGTTATGGCTTGAGAAGGTCTTTTGCTATTTGTTTTATCTATAGATTCTGTAGTCGTTTTAGAGGTACAAGAAATGATTGAACTGATAAATAGTAAAATTAATAGGGTATTTTTCATGATCTGTTAGTTTATGTTATTGCTAGAAAAATACAATTATTTTTATAATCTAAATTTATGTTTTAAAAAATATTAGTGTTAGCTGTACTTTAATTTTTTATTCGATCTAAAATAGGGTGAAAACACCTGTTTAAAAACAGTGTATTCACCCGTTTTTATTTATTTAAAAAACTGTTAATTTGTATTATTAAAAGATTATAATTATTTGGATTAATCTTAATTAGGGGAAATTGCTTTAAAGCACTTTAATTGAACATAAGGTACTTTTTAACAAAAAAAATCCTGAAACTTTAAGTTTCAGGATTTTTTACTTTTTATAATAAATACAACTAAATTAATCTGCTAAAATAATTGCTTTATTTTCATTCAATTCAATAGTCCCAGAGTTTATAGATAACGTTAAAATTTTATCATCATTTACATGAGGTATTAATTTACCATGTAAATCATCTAGCTCTAAATTTTCTTGAGAGTGCAAATGAATTTCAACTGTTCCTTTATCTAAATTAGATACTATTGGAGCGTGATTATTTAATATTTGAAACTTTCCATTTGATCCTGGTACAGATATAGAGTCTACATCTGACGAGAATAAAATAGCTTCTGGAGTTACAATTTCTAAAAACATATTTGTTTAGTTTTTAGTCTTTAGTTTTTAGTCTTTAATTATTAATAACTAAAGACTAAAACTTAAAACTTGTTTACGCTTCAGCTAACATTTTTTCTCCAGCATCAATTGCATCTTGAATAGAACCTCTTAGGTTAAATGCAGCTTCTGGATACTTGTCTAGTTCACCATCCATAATCATATTAAATCCTTTAATAGTGTCTTTAATATCTACTAAAACACCAGGTATACCTGTAAATTGTTCAGCAACATGGAAAGGTTGAGATAAGAAACGTTGTACACGTCTTGCTCTATGAACTACTA
>CAYPHE010000412.1:0-2327 GCA_964410075.1 uncultured Polaribacter sp. | reverse complement strand
GGAATTTTAATCTCGTAGAGCTTTCTACTTTTATTATTCAGTTTATTTTCTCTAAGCCAAGAATTGTGTAGTTTTAATTCTTTATAATTTGTTCCAAAACCTTTTGCAAACCTTGCAATATTAGTAATCACAGTATCTACTTTTACAGTTTTAGTTTTAGGTAATGTGTATAAATCTTCTTCATTAATTACAAAACCATATTTTTCTGGGTTAGAAATAACTTCTTTTAATGCTAAAATTCTAAAGATATAACGCTCTGTTTCATCAGGAAGTAAAGCATCATAATAATTACTTACTTCTTGTCTTTTTAATTGTTTAGATACACCATATAAACCTGCGTTATAAGCAGCGGCAGCTAGCGTCCAAGAGCCTAATTTTTCCTTTGCATTTTTCAAATACTCAGCAGCAACTTTAGTGGATTTTTCTATATTATAACGTTCATCTACGTTACTATTAACCTCTAAACCATATTCTTTGGCAGTTCCTTTTAAAAAATGCCACATTCCTGCTGCACCAGCAGTAGAAGTTTCGTCTATAAAACCACTTTCAGCTAAAGCTAAAAATTTAAAATCGTCTGGCAAACCATACTCTTTTAATAAAGGTTCTAAAATGGGAAAATACTTATTGGCTCTTTTCATTAAAAGCAATCCATTAGATTGCCAGTAAGTGTTTACCAGCAATTCTCTATCCATTCTTTCTTTAATATCTTGTTTTTCAATAGGAACACGTTCTCCCGCAAGATTAAGGTTGTTTGGTAATTTTAGTGCTTTTATTTTATAATTTTCGTGAGTATTACTTTTTTGTTCTTTAGAAGAAAATGCAACTGCATTAAAGAAAACAACAGTTACAATTGCAATGCTTAATAATGAAATAATACGAAAATGTTTAGGCATAAAATAAATTGATTTAGAATCTCAAAAATATTAAAATTTGAAAGCTTAATCCGTTAAAGTTGTCTCAATAATTTTAGAGATTTGTTTTGCTTTCATTAAAATCATAGCATGTGTACCTCCTTTAATTTTAATGTAATCTTTAATATTTTTATTCGGAAAAATAGGATCTTTTGTTCCATGAATATGTACAATACCTTCTATTGGTTTGTCTTGTTTCCATTGTAATGTATTTTTAATTGACCAATTTAGGTACAACTCATCTCTTTCAGATAAATACATTTCATACAATTTGGCTTTCTTTTTTAAAGATTTGCCTATAAAAAAATGTTTAAATTTTTCGAAGTTGCTAATTATTTTTGTTGGAAATAATTTATGAGCACTTAACTTTTTAGCAAATTTAAAGTTGGTAGGAAACTCTTTATGGCTTTTTACACTAGAGATAATGATTAATTTTTTAACATCTATGAATTTACTCATTTCTTGAACCATAATCCCTCCAAAAGACACTCCTATTAAAACTATATTCGTATGTTTAATTTCTTCGCACATTCTCATAGCGTAGTTTGCTAAAGACTCTTCAATACTTAATGGTTTTATCCATTTTAAGAAAAACATTTCATATTTGTCTTCTGGTAAAGAAAGGTTTTCAAAAATTTTTGGACTAGCCGCCAAACCCGGCATAAAATAAATGATTGTTTTAGGCATTTGATTATAATTTTCTTTTTAGCAATAAAATTGGGGAGTATAATGAAATTATGTAGATATCATTTCATTTATAAAATCAAAACGAACCAAACCGTCTTCATCAATTTTTGTTAATTTAATTTTGTGTAAAGTGTTTACCAATTCAGGATTCCATGGAGTTTTTACTTTTACATAATTTTCTGTAAATCCATAAATATAACCTTCTTTATTTTCGTTTTCGAACAAAACAGTTAACGTATTGTCTAATTGACTTTCGTAAAAAGCTCTACGTTTTTTAGCAGATAAACCTCGTAACATTTTACTTCTTTTGGCTCTTATATTTTTAGGAACAACGCCTTCAAAATCTACAGCTTCTGTATTTGGTCTTTCGGAATAGGTAAAAACATGTAAATATGAAATGTTTAAATCATTCAAATAATTATAAGTTTCTAAGAATAACTCTTCAGTTTCTCCAGGAAACCCTACAATAACATCTACACCAATACAAGCGTTAGGCATGGTTTCTTTAATAGCAGAAACTCTGTTTGTATAAGTATTTCTCAAATAGCGACGTTTCATTTTCTTCAATAATTCATCACTACCAGATTGTAAAGGAATATGAAAATGTGGTACAAAAGAATTGGATTGAGAAACAAAATTAATTGTTTCGTCTTTTAGCAGATTTGGTTCAATAGAAGAAATACGCAAACGATGAATTCCATCTACTTTATCTAACGCTTTTACTAATTC
>CAYPHE010000411.1:158-2339 GCA_964410075.1 uncultured Polaribacter sp. | reverse complement strand
CCAGCAGGGAAGTTGAAAAATACAGGAATATTTTTTGGAACAACATCTAATACCAACTGTTCAGTTGAACTTCCCCAAGGTAAAGTTTTGTTCTTTTTTATATTACTCATATCGCCAACAATTACCGCTTTTAGGTTTTTAAAATATCCCGCTCTTTTTAAGCTTTGCAGTAGCCTGTCTATGGCATACTTGTATTCTCCAATTTCTTCTAAAAAAAGAATTTTACCTCTAGTATTTAATTGACTTTTAGAGCCAAGCATAGAAGTTACAATAGATAAATTTCCGCCAATAATTTCACCTTCAATTTCAAATTTTTCTAAAACTCTATTCCATTTAGAAGAAGGTATTTCGTATTGCAAAACCTGTCCAAATAAAGCAGTTTTTAAAGAAGCAATTGATTGCTCATTTTCAAGTTCATCAAATTCAAAACTAGTTGGCATCATTCCGTGGATAGTGGCTACGCCTAAATTATGAATGTGATTGTGAAAAGCCGTAATGTCTGAGTAACCAATAATCCATTTTGGATTTTCTAAAAATGTTGAAAAATCTAATTTGTCTAAAATTCTAACCGAACCATAACCACCTCTTGCACACCAAATCGCTTTAATGGTTTTATCGTTTAGTGCTTTTTGAAAATCGGCAGCCCGTTCTTCATCAGAACCTGCAAAATGGTTACCATTATTATATATGTTTTTACCAATTAGTACATGCAAGCCCCAATCTTTAGCAGTTTGTGTTGCTTTTTTAATGGCTTCGCTTCTGTTTTTTAAAATTCCTGCTGGAGCTACAATTGCTATGGTGTCTCCTTTTTGTAAATAGTCTGGTATAATTGTTTTTTCTTGTGAAAAAAAACAGGAAATCTTAATAAAAAAAAACGCTAAAAGAAATGTTGTTTTATTCAAAATAAATTTTTGATTCTGGGTTGTTGTCATCTAAATTTTCTACTCCAGTAAATGTATTAATTTACATCGGGTTTAAAAATTGCTTTTTTGTACTTTTGGCATTTCAAAAATGATTCCAAAATTTTAAGAAATCTTATGAGTGCTCCAAAAAGATACACCATTACTTCTGCATTACCTTACACAAACGGACCAATTCACATTGGTCACTTAGCAGGAGTTTATGTTCCGGCAGATATTTATGCACGTTATTTACGTTTAATAGGTAAAGATGTAGCCTTTATTGGTGGTTCTGACGAACATGGTGTTGCCATACCTATGAAAGCAAAAAAAGAAGGAGTTTCGCCAAAAGATGTTATCGATAAATACCATACTATTATTAAACAGTCTTTTGAAGATTTTGGAATTTCTTTTGACAATTATTCTAGAACTTCTGCAGAAATACATCATAAAACGGCTTCAGATTTTTTTACCAAATTATATAATGATGGTGAGTTTATAGAAGAGGTTTCAGAGCAGTTGTATGATGCTGAAGCAGATCAGTTTTTAGCCGATCGTTTTGTTGTAGGAACTTGTCCTAAATGTGGTTTCGAAGAGAGCTACGGAGACCAATGCGAAAATTGTGGAACAAGTCATAACGCTACCGACTTAATCAATCCAAAATCGGCAATTACAGGAAATGTGCCAACTATAAAAGAAACCAAACATTGGTTTTTGCCTTTAGATAAGCATGAAGATTTTTTAAGAAAATGGATTTTAGAAGGGCATAAAAACGATTGGAAGCCTAATGTTTACGGTCAAGTAAAAAGTTGGGTAGAAGATGGTTTACGTCCTAGAGCAGTAACTAGAGATTTAGATTGGGGTATTCCTGTTCCTTTGAAAGATGCAGAAGGAAAAGTATTGTATGTTTGGTTTGATGCACCAATAGGATATATTTCTTCTACCAAAGAATGGGCGGCAAGAGAAGGAAAAAACTGGGAAGATTATTGGAAGAAAGATGATACTAAGATGGTGCATTTTATTGGAAAAGATAATATCGTTTTCCATTGTATCATTTTTCCTTGTATGTTAAAAGCGCATGGAGATTATATTTTACCAGAAAATGTACCTGCAAACGAATTTTTAAATTTAGAAGGCAATAAATTATCAACCTCTAAAAACTGGGCAGTTTGGTTGCATGAGTATTTAGAAGAATTCCCAAATCAACAAGATGTCTTACGTTATACGCTAACTGCAAACGCACCAGAAAGTAAAGACAACGATTTTACTTGGAAAGATTTTC
>CAYPHE010000411.1:0-148 GCA_964410075.1 uncultured Polaribacter sp. | reverse complement strand
GTATTATTTTTCCTTGTATGTTAAAAGCGCATGGAGATTATATTTTACCAGAAAATGTTCCTGCAAACGAATTTTTAAATTTAGAAGGTAATAAATTATCAACTTCTAAAAACTGGGCAGTTTGGTTGCATGAGTATTTAGAAGAATT
>CAYPHE010000410.1:491-2341 GCA_964410075.1 uncultured Polaribacter sp. | reverse complement strand
TATAAATCTAAAGAATTTAATAGGTCTTTTAAAGCAGGATCAGAAGGTCTTGGTGCATTTGCATCAATAATTTTACCTTCTTTGTCAAGTAAAATAAAACGAGGAATTCCAGTAACTTGATACGCTTGGTGAAAAGAAATATCTTGTCCAGACCATAGTTGAACTCCAGTTAAATTCTTAGCTTTAACAAAATCTCTCCATTTTTTTTCAGCAGCTTCCCAAGAGCCGCCACTTCTTCTTGCTTCATCAGAAGAAATACTAACAAATTCAATATTTTTACTGTGGTATTCTTTTTCTAAAATCTTTAAAAAAGGAATTTGCTGAATGCAAGGTCCACACCAAGTTGCCCACAGATCGATATAGACATATTTCCCTTTAAAAGAAGCTAAAGATTTTTTTCCACCATTATAATCTACATAGTTTTCAAATGTTGGAGAAGGAGTTCCTTTTTTCATTAATTGTTTTGTAGCGTAGTTTTGTTTAAAGTAACTTACCATTTGTTGAGTTTGAGAACTCGCCATATTTACTAAAACACTATCTAGATCTTTATAAGAATTTAAAATACTGTCAAATTGAAATTCTAACGCATCAATTTTAGTGTTGAATGCTTCTTTTTCTAGCTCAAAAAATAAACTTGGGTTACCTATATTTTGACTAAATGCCAATTGAGATAGTATAAATTTACTATTGTTAGCACCTTTACCTTCAAGTTCAAAACTCTCTATAAAATTTTCTGTATTTGCTTTTATGGCTAAATCAAAACCATTTTTTAAATAAATAGGAGCTCTGTTTGCATTACTAGTTTGTATTGTAAAAATTCCTGCATCTTCTACTTTTAAAGTATCTTTAAAAGTACCGTCTTCTTTAATCTCTATAGATTTAATAATTTCTGTTCTACTAATAATAACAATTGTAGAATCTTTATTGTTTTCTATTTTGCCTTCCAGAGAAATAAAATCTTTAGGTTGTTTTTGTGCACATGAAAAAAATACACTTGTTAAAAGAATGAAAAGGCTTATTTTTTTGGTCATTTATAATGTTTAATAATTGTGTGTAAATATATAATATACTTATTTAGATGTAAAAAATGTGTTGTAAATTTAGTGTGAATTAGGAAAGTAAACATCTAATAAAAAAATACCTTAAGAATGTTTTCTTGTTCATAAGAACGAATTAGAAATATCCTTAAGGTATTTTAAAATTTAAGATTCTGTTTTAGATTCTTTTTCAGGCTTTTTTTCGCCTTTTTCTATTTTTATTGTTAGATCGTTTGCATCAGCATCTAAATCCATAAAAATTGTATCTCCTTCAGTTAATTTAGAATTTACAATCTCTTCAGCTAAAGCATCTTCAATATACTTTTGAATAGCTCTTTTTAAAGGTCTAGCTCCATATTTTTTATCGAAACCTTTATCAGCAATATAATCTTTGGCTTTATCACTTAATGTAAGTTTATAACCTAAATCAATAATTCTGTTTAATAGTTTATCTAATTCGATATCAATAATAGAGTGAATATCTTCTCGTTCTAAAGCGTTAAAAATAATTACATCATCTATTCTATTTAAAAACTCTGGGGCAAAAGACTTTTTTAAAGCACCTTCTATAACAGATTTTGCATGAGCATCTTCTTGTTCTTTTCTAGAAGCAGTTCCAAAACCTACACCGCCTCCAAAATCTTTAAGTTGACGAGCGCCAATGTTAGAAGTCATGATGATAATTGTGTTTCTAAAATCAATTTTTCTTCCTAAACTATCGGTAATATAACCGTCGTCTAAAATTTGAAGTAACATGTTAAATACATCTGGATGAGCTTTCTCAATTTCATCTAAAAGCACAACAGAATACGG
>CAYPHE010000410.1:0-481 GCA_964410075.1 uncultured Polaribacter sp. | reverse complement strand
TACCTTTTCTGTTAATTGCCCACCTTCTTCATAACCAACATAGCCTGGAGGAGCTCCAATTAAACGAGAGATGGCAAACTTTTCCATGTATTCACTCATGTCAATTCTAATTAAAGAATCTTCAGAATCGAACAACTCTTTAGCTAATACTTTAGCCAATTGTGTTTTACCAACACCAGTTTGCCCTAAAAATATAAATGAGCCAATTGGTTTGTTAGGGTCTTTTAATCCAACTCTGTTTCTTTGAATTGCCTTAACAACTTTAGTAACAGCAACATCTTGTCCAATCACCTTGCCTTTAATCATACTTGGTAATTCGTGTAAACGATGGCTTTCTGCCTCTGCAACTCTGTTTACAGGAATTCCTGTCATCATAGAAACTACCTCCGCAACATTGTCTTCAGTAACAATTTCGCGATTCAGTTTAGAGTCATCTTCCCATTGTTTCTGAGCAGAGTCTAAAGCGGCTTCCATATTCTTT
>CAYPHE010000409.1:0-2344 GCA_964410075.1 uncultured Polaribacter sp. | reverse complement strand
AGTAACAACCAAACTGTTTTTGTAATCTTAAAAGATTTTTTTGGATTATCCAGTAAAATGGGAACTACAATTCATGGAATTATGGGTTACTCTTTTTTCAAAGATTTTATTGTAAATATTAACTATAAAAAAAGGGTAATAAAATTGTATGGTAGAGAAGATTTCACAAGAAAAAAATGTAGAAAATGTGAAGAGATTCCACTCCGTTTTTATCGAAGAAAACCCTATTTAAGAAGTGAAATTCAATTAGATACCATTGGTAATACGTTAACAGATTTAAAACTATTAATAGATACTGGAGGAAGTGACGCAATTTGGCTTTTTGAAGGAACTCATAAAGATATTGTTACCCCTAAAAACCATTTTGATGACATTTTAGGAGAAGGCTTAAGTGGTACAATTCTTGGAAAAAGAAGTAGAGTAGAAAGGTTTAAATTAGGAGGTTTTGAAATTAAAAAACCAACAGTTTCTTTTTTAGACTCTACTACAACACATATTGCTAGAAACTTTAAATTAAGAAATGGAAGTATTGGAGGAGATGTTTTAAAAAGATTTGAGATTTGGCTAGATTATAGAGGAAAATCTATAACTTTAAAAAAGAATGGGTCTTTTAAAAAAAGTTTTAACTACAATATGAGTGGTATTGATATTGTTTACGATGGGAAACGACTTATTAAAGAACAAGTAAAGCAACAATCTAAGGCTCCTTATAGTAGAATAAATACTGAAAAAAACTCTATTTTTCTAGAAACAAGATATTCATTTAAATTTAAGCCTTCACTAAAAATAAATACAATAGTTCCTAATTCTCCTGCGGATAAAGCAGGTTTAAAAGTAAATGATGTTCTTTTGAGTTTAAATAATAAACCAATTTATGAATATAAACTAGAAGAAATTATTTATAAACTAAGAGAAAAAGAAAACAAAAAAATTAAACTAAAAGTCCTTAGAGAAGGAAAAGAGTTGAATTTTAAGTTTCTTCTGGAGAAAAAAATATAATCGTTTAATTCTCAATAATCGATTTTTGTTCTTTTGCTAGTGAAATACCTTTTTCTACGTAACCTTTTATTTTAATCGATTTTTGTTTAGATTTTGCATTAGAGAACACAATTATAGTTTTAGAAAAACCTCCAAGTCTATTTGTATCGTAAGAAATTTCAATTTCTCCTTTTTCACCAGGCATAACTGGTTTTTCTGGTTTTTTGGCAATTGTACAACCACAAGTAGGTTGAACTTTTTCTATTATTAGAGGAGCATCACCAATATTAGTAAAGGTAAATGTTTTCTTTCCATCTGTTCCTTTGGCAACTTTACCATAATCAATTGTTTCTTTTTCGAACTTAAACTCTTGAGCGTTAGTAGTAAGAGTAAAAAGAACAGCAAATAATAGTGTGTATAAAGTCTTCATCAAATATAAATTTTAAGTAAATTTAATACATATTTTTTATTTCGAAAAGTGCTGAGCTTATTTTTCTTCACAATCATATAGATTTGTATTTTTGCTAACTATATTTTAAAATATGCATAAAATGGAAATCCCATCAAAATACGATGCAACTCAAGTAGAAGGTAAATGGTACGAATACTGGATTAAACATAATTATTTTCATTCAACACCAGATGAAAGAGAGCCTTATACTATTGTAATTCCTCCTCCAAATGTAACCGGAGTTTTACATATGGGGCATATGTTAAATAATACCATTCAAGATGTGCTAATTCGTCGTGCACGATTATTGGGTAAAAATGCGTGTTGGGTTCCTGGTACAGATCACGCATCTATTGCTACAGAAGCAAAAGTTGTTGCTAAGTTAAAAGAACAAGGCATCAAAAAAAGCGATTTAACACGCGAAGAGTTTTTACAACACGCTTTTGATTGGAAGAATGAATATGGGGGAATTATTTTAGAGCAGCTAAAAAAGTTAGGTGCTTCTTGCGATTGGGAAAGAACAGCTTTTACTATGGATCCAGAAATGTCTGAATCTGTAATTAAGGTTTTTGTTGATTTATACAATAAAGGTTTAATTTATAGAGGATACAGAATGGTAAACTGGGATCCTGAAGCAAAAACAACCCTTTCTGATGAAGAAGTAATTTATGAAGAAAAACAAGGGAATCTGTATTACTTACAATATAAAATTGAAGGTTCAGAAGATACTTTAACTATTGCTACTACAAGACCAGAAACTATTTTTGGTGATACTGCAATTTGTATTAACCCAAATGATGAACGTTTTACGCATTTAAAAGGCAAAAAAGCAATTGTACCTTTATGTAATAGAGTGATACCAATTATTGAAGATGAATACGTAGATGTAGAGTTTGGTACTGGATGTTTAAAAGT
>CAYPHE010000408.1:0-2365 GCA_964410075.1 uncultured Polaribacter sp. | reverse complement strand
TAAGTTTTCATATATCGAGAATAACAAGAGCAAACCCCATTAACAGTTTAAGAACAGAATAAAACAAATACAATGAAAACAAATAAAATTCTAAAAATAGTAGCCTTTTTTATAATCGTAAGCACCAGTGCCTTTGCACAAAAAAAACAGCAAATTGTAGGGTTTGATAAGATTGAAGTAAAGACCGTTAATAGGTCTATTTCTAAAGACTCGATTATTTCTATGAATGCGAATAAAGGCGATGGATTAGTCATTTTTGAAAATATAGCATTTAAAAAAGGAACTATAGAATTGGACCTTTTAGGGCAGAATTTAAAAGGCAAAAGTTTTGTTGGGTTTGCTTTTAATATTGAAGACAACGCTACTTATGAAGCCGTATATTTTAGACCTTTTAACTTTTTGGCAAAAGAAGCTACCAGAAAAAGTCACATGCTACAATACATCTGTCAACCAAAATACACATGGCGAGAATTGAGAACAACTAGAACGGGCGAGTTTGAAAATGAAATTAAAATACCACCGAATCCAGAGGATTGGTTTCACCTAAAAATTGAAGTAGGAGAAAAAAAAGTTAGTGTTTATGTAAATGATTCTAAAACACCAGATTTAGTGATTGAAAGGCTTAGAGATATAAAAACGAGTAAAATTGGGCTTTGGGTAGGAAATGGCTCCTCTGGAAAATTTAAAGGTTTGAAGATTAATAATTAAAGTTTTAATATGATAAAAATTCAATTACATACAAAAATAGTGTTTAACAAATGGGTACAAAAAACCTTATGTTTTTTATGCTTTATACTTATGGGTAATTCTTTGATTTCTCAGGAGTATAAAGTTATTACAGATACTATTAAATCAGAAATTTTACAAGAACAGCGTAAAATTGAAATCGTGTTACCTAATACGTTTAGCACTAAATCGAAAAAAAAATATGGAGTGATTTATGTTACAGATGGAAATGATAAAAATATAGATGTAATACGCAATGCTCAAGAATTCATTGTTAAAAATGGTAAAATGCCACCAATGCTTATAGTTGCTATTCAAAACACAGACCGTAATCGTGATTTTCTCCCCACTAATCAAGAAGATTTTCCAACTTCAGGAGGAGCTATGCAGTTTCTTAATTTTTTCGAAAAGGAATTAATGCCTTACATCAATGAAAAATACCCAAGCAATGGAACAAATATTCTTTATGGACATTCTTTTGGAGGAGTATATGCTATGACAGCTTTACTCAATAAACCTCATTTATTCGAAGCGTATATTGCTGTTGACCCTTCTTTTTGGTGGGATGATGAAGTGATGATAGCTACCACTAAAGAAAAAATTAATAACCCAGCATTACATGGTAAAACTTTATTTTATACAGGACGAGAAGGAACGCCATATAAAGGTATGGGAATAGCTGCTATGGATTCGATTTTAAGCGCTTTTGCTCCTGCAGCGTTAGACTGGAAAAGCATGAAATATCAGGGAGAAACCCATGGTTCTATTCGTTATAAAAGTGTTTATGATGGATTAAAATATGCCTATGAAGGTTATTCTAGAAAAAGAATAATAATCCATCCTATGGAAGGGGTTATGTTAAAAAATCAACCTATTAAACTATTTAATACATCTGGAAAATCAAATGTAAGATATACACTTGATGGTACTGAGCCAACTAAAGACTCTAAGATTTTTGGAAAAACATTATTGTTAGAAGAACCAGCAATACTTAAAACAAAGATTATAGAAAAAAGAAACAATAAAACTAATAAAACCAGTATCAACACCTATACATTGGGAAAAACTCTCCCAGCTATATCTAAATTAGAAAATTTACAAGTGTCTAGTTTAAAGTATAAGTACTATAAAGGAAAGTGGGATACTTTACCTGATTTTAGTTCGCTTAAACCTATAAAAGAAGGTAAGATTGAAAAAAAATTTGATTTTTCATTATTTCCAGAAGAGACAAACTATGGCTGTGTGTTAGAAGGCTATATAAAAATTGAAGAAGCTGGGATGTATACTTTTGTTCTAAATTCAGGTTACGATATAAAAATGTATATCAATAACCAACCAATTATAACTAAAATAGGTATGCATAATGTAAAGTATGGTAAAAGCTATGTTTTGCCTTTAGAATCTGGTTATTATCCTATTAAATTCTCATTTCTTAAGAAAGGTAAAAAGAAAGATTATGCCTTTTATTATTTAAAGCCTAATGCTGAAGACTCTGAGATATTTCCTTTTGACTTGTTTTATAGTAAATAAAAAACAACTACCATGATACAAAACTATTTTAAAATCGCTTGGCGAAACCTAATTAAAAACAAAGGGTATTCAGCAATTAATATTGGAGGGCTTGCGGTAGGTATGGCCG
>CAYPHE010000407.1:0-2370 GCA_964410075.1 uncultured Polaribacter sp. | reverse complement strand
CAAATACTTTAAGGCGTAAATTACCTAGTCGAAAAATGATAGGTTTAAGTGTTAGTTATAGGTTTAATAACTATAATAGTAAACAAAATAGATTTGATTTTGAAGATTAATTAATAGTTTGGATAACATATTTAAAAGCTAATGAACTATAGTATCCTTAAATTTTTAATTCCTAATGATTAGAGCTATAATTTTCATCTTTTAGTTGGTTATTTAAATTTAGTTGAAGATGTAATACATTAAAAGTAGAGCAAATGAATACTAAAACCGTCCTGCTGTTCCCTGACTTTAAAATTTGTATTTACAGTTTTATTGTTGTCACTTAAGTAATACATAACTTTTAAGGTATTTTTAAATACATTTACTAAACAGTATAGTACAGGATGCAAAAATGTGATAGGTATCATATTTTCGTCTTCATGCTCTTTTTGAAAAAAGGACTAATTAAAAAAGAAAATACTAACTAATAACTAAACAATAAATATGAGTGAAACATCAGTAGAAATAGAAGACGTTGGTGGAGGAGAATTTGAAAGAACTCCTGTACCTGCTTCGAAATTAAAAGGTTGGAAATCTTTTTTAGGAATGTATGCAGGTGAACATGCTGCTGGTACAGAATTTATGATTGGTCCATTGTTTTTGGCAGCTGGAGCTAGTTTAAAAGATTTAATATTTGGATTACTTATTGGTAACATTCTAGCTATACTTACTTGGAGATATATAGTAGCTCCAATAGCTGTTTCTAGTAAGTTAACTTTATATTTTCAACTAGAAAAAATTGCAGGAAAACATTTGGTAAAAGTGTATAATGTAGTTAATGGAGTTCTTTTCTGTTTTTTAGCTGGTGCCATGATAACAGTTTCTGCAAGTGCTGTTGGAATTCCTTTTGGAGTAAGTTTTTCTGTTCCAGAAGATATATTCGGATTAAGTAGTCCAGCTTTTTCTGGAATTGTTATTGTTGTAGGTTTGGTAATGGCAATTGTAGCTGCAGCTGGTTATAATACTGTATCTAAATTTGCTAACATTGCTGCTCCTTGGATGATTATTGTTTTTGCTGCATGTGGAATTTCTGCTTTAAGCCAAATGGAAGTTGATTCTTGGGAAACACTACTTACAGAGTGGGATAAAGGAATAAGTGTAGTACAGTCTGTTAATGGTTCTTTAGATTTTGGTTTTTGGAAAATTGTAATTTTTTCTTGGTTATGTAATGCAGCAATGCATTTAGGTATGGCCGATTTATCTATTATGCGTTTTGCTAAAGATGCTCGTGCTGGATGGGGACCTTCTATTGGAATGTTTTTAGGACATTATATGGCTTGGATTTGTGCATCTTTTATGTTAGCAGCTCAAATTAAATTAACTGGCGATATTTCAGCTAATCCAGGTGCTTTAGCTTGGAGTGCTGTAGGTTGGACAGGTATTATTTGTGTAATTATAGCAGGATGGACAACGGCTAACCCTACTATTTATAGAGCAGGTCTTGCTTTTCAAAGTTTATTTTCTCCGAATTCAAAAGCGTATTCTGGAGTAATTTTAGCAGGTGTAATTGCTACAATAGCTGGTATTTTTCCTACACTTTCAAGTAAATTACTAGATTTTGTAGGTCTTTATGGTACTATTTTAGGACCTATGGGAGGGGTAATTTTTGTAAATCATTACTTAGCTAAAAAAATGAATTTTACACAAAATTATGCAGATGAGAAAGGAAGTAGTTTTAATGCAGCTGTTTTATTAGCTTGGGTAATTCCTGTTGCTTTAGGAATGTATTTTATTTTTGCAAAAGGAGTATTTCCTGCTTACGCAGTAATACCTTGTTGGATTGCTTCTAGTTTGTTATATATAGTAATTATGAAACTTCAAAAATCTTAAATTATGAAAATACTAAAATTAATTAGTGGTTTATCAATAGGTGTTTTAATACTATTAGTAAGTATACTTTCATTTTTAGGTAAAATGGAAGCATCTACTGTAAAAATGCTTATGTTAATAGGTACTATTTTATGGTTTGCAAGTACACCTTTTTGGATGAAGGAAGAATAGTTAACATGTATCTCTTGCTATTTTAATATTTTTAGGTAGCATAAACATTTATAATTCTATACAATTTTATAAGTCTGCTTAAATTTATTTAAGCAGACTTTTTTTATTTGAACCTCTTAGGTTATATCAATTAGTATAATTACTAGTCTATGTTAGTTTAAAAAGAGAGTAACTAGACTTTTTCTGAATAGTATAGTTCTTAAAATTTTTAAAATAAGAAAATTACCTATTGAGCAGACTGTATTTGTACAATACATTTGTAGTATAGAATTTAAAAAATATCATATCATGAAAAAAATCCTCCTTTTATCCGCATTAATTATTTTAGTT
>CAYPHE010000406.1:0-2370 GCA_964410075.1 uncultured Polaribacter sp. | reverse complement strand
ACAGGCGATATTTGGCATTTTAAAATAAAATCAGAAAGTGCTGTTGCTGCAGGAATTAGAAGAATTGAAGCCATTACTAACGATGCTGTAAAAGACTTTTACTTTGAAAATAATAGGACTTTATTTGAAATTAAAGACTTATTAAATAATACTAAAGAGCCTGTAAAAGCAGTTAAAAAATTGCAAGAAGAAAATAACCTTTTACAGAAACAGATTGAAGAATTATTAAAAGATAAAGCCAAAAATTTATCTTCTGAATTAAAAAATCAACTGCAAGAAATAAACGGAGTGCAATTTTTAGCTACTAAAGTAGATTTAGATGCAAACGGAATTAAAAATTTGGCATTTGACTTAGGGAAAGAATTTCAAAATTTATTTCTGGTAATTGGAACTGCTCCGAGCAAAGACAAGGCATTATTGACTTGTTACATTTCTAAAGAATTGGCTAACGAAAAAGGGTACAATGCAGGACAAGTAGTTCGTGAATTAGGAAAATTAATCCACGGAGGTGGAGGCGGACAAAACTTTTTTGCAACAGCTGGTGGAAAAAATCCTAATGGAATACCAGAAGCATTAGAAAAAGCAAAAGAATACGTTAGTTAAACCTTTTTGTTTTTTAAGAGTCTAAAGATCTGAAATTCATTATAATAATAATTTCTTATCTTTAATCCGTGCCATATTTAGATACATTTTCAGGAGACTGGTCTGCAGAAAACGCTAGACATTTATTAAAAAGAACTTCTTTTGGAATTACTCCAAATTTAGTTGATGAAGCTGTAAACTTAGGTTTACCTGCTACTATTAATAAACTTTTTGAAGTAACTCCCTTACCAGATCCACCTTTAAAATACGAACCAGATGGAACAGGAAGAGGAGAAATAAACGATCCTGATACAAAACAAGGAGAAACTTGGGTAACTGCTCCTATTTATCCAGACTTACCTACTTCACAAGAAAGAAATCGAGTGTATAGAGCCAGAAATAGATCTATGTATGCTTGGTCTTTCTTACAAATGCAAGACGCTGGTATTTCTATTAGAGAAAAACTTACCTTATTTTGGCATAATCATTTTGTAGCAGAAAATCCAAATCCACATAGAGAATATTACTATATGGATATTTTACGTAAAAATGCCCTTGGAAACTTTAAAGAGTTAACCAAACAGATTACCATAGACCCAAATATGTTAATCTATTTGAGCGGTAATGAAAATCAAAATACATCTCCAAACGAAAATTACTCAAGAGAATTGTTAGAACTATTTACCATTGGTAAAGGTGTATCTGTTGGAAATGGAGATTATACAAATTATACCGAAGAGGACGTAGTACAAATAGCTAAAGTACTTACAGGATGGAGAGCTAGATGGATTAGACACGAAGATCCTTTAAATTCATATTTTACCAACAATAGACATACAGAAGGAAGTAAAACATTATCTCATCGATTTAACAATGCTGTAATTGCTGAAAATGGTGCAAATGAATACAAGGATGTAATTGATGTAATCTTCCAGCAAGAAGAATGTTCTCGTTTTATTACTAGAAAATTATACCGTTGGTTTGTAAAAGAAACAATTACTGATGAACTAGAAACAAATATAATTGAACCTCTCGCAAAAATAGTAAGAGATAACAATTACGATATTACACCAGCTTTAAAAGTGTTATTTTCTTCAGAACATTTTTTTGAGAACACTTTTTGTATGATTAAAAGTCCTGTAGATTTAATGCTATCGGTTACAAAATCTTTATTATATGAAGCCCCTAAAACTTCTGTAGAAGATGAATATTATTTTGCTTATTTACTTTATTTAGCCGCTACAGATTTAGAACAATCTATTTTTCATCATCCAGACGTTGCCGGTTGGAAAGCCTATTACCAAGAACCTCTGTTCTACAGAACATGGGTAAATACATACACACTACCAAAAAGATTAGAATTTTGTAAAATAATTGTAACTGGAGGAAAATTAACAATTGATAAAAAAAATTATACAGTACCTCCTTTGGTTCCTGTATTATTAGTAGCATCAAAAATAGAAAATGCCGAAGACCCAAATATGTTAATTAAAGAACTTGCCAACCAACTTTTTAATTATGCAATTTCTCAAAATCAAGTAGATAATTTAAAGGAATTTCTAATTCAAGGATTGCCAGATTTTGAATGGACTGTAGAGTATTCCGACTATTTAGCAAACCCTTCAGATAATGGATTAAAAGCTTCTGTAGAGAGTAAATTGCGTAATTTAATTGGCACAATGGTTCAAATGTCAGAATTTCAAATTATGTAAGTATGGGGAAGCATCAAAAATTAAATAGAAGAGACTTTATAAAATTGAGTTCAATTGCCTCAGCTTCTTTACCTTT
>CAYPHE010000405.1:0-2377 GCA_964410075.1 uncultured Polaribacter sp. | reverse complement strand
ATTATGCAACGTACTTAATTATAGTTCTGCTAATTGTTTCATTATTTTTTTTACTGTTTCATAATAAGATTGGTTTTTTACTTTATCATATTTTCTCAACTCAATTAGTATTTCTGGAAGATATTTGAATTGTCTATTTTTTTGGTACTCTAAAAGTAATTCATTAGCCCCGCTTCTTCCTTCAACTTTATCTGCAATAATAATCTCTCCTGCTCTAACAAAATGTTCATCAATGCATAATTTCCAATTGATGTAATCCTGTTCTATCATTGCAGACTTTATGGGTATGAATAGATGTTCTGTACGTGTGAGTAGATTCGCTGGTAATTTATCTATAGTTGGATTTACAAAAGAATGACCAAATTCATGAACGGTCAATTCTCTTAATTTTTGTTGGTTTAAAAAACCCATCTTCAAATTTTTAGAATTTTCAAATTCTTGAATATCTAAGGCTCCAAACACACTAAATATTTTTTTCTCGGCGCTATTGGTATTCCAAAAAGCAAATCCCATTCCTTTAGGAATGGTTAAACTAGGGATTAGTATATAATTGTCAAACTTCTTCTTATAAAAAGATTCCATAACTTTGATGAACCTAGTATTTGGAAGCCCATTTTGGACCTCTTCAATTACTTTGTTATAATATTTTTTTGAGTTAGTCAAATAGTTGTCAAAATCTATTTCTTTAGAAAAAGCATTTAGTCCGTTCAAAAATATTTCGGCATTCTTTTTTGCCTCTCCAATATTTTTTTCTTTTGAAAAATCTAAATAGTATTTTTCATTTATTGAGTCAGAAAACTTAGCCTGTGGGACACTTTCGGTTTGAAGGAGAAAAGCAGATATATATTCAATTCTTAAATGACTGGCAACTGATAAAGATTTTCCTAAGTTTTCACTTGAGACACTAGACTTGTATTGTTGGTAAATCGTAAAACCATAGTTGTGCCATTCTTTTTTAAGTAAAGTTTTACCTTCAACTTTCAAGGTTTTGGTTTCAAGATCTTGTCCTTCAAATAGTATAAAATAAACCAAGCCTAATAACTCGATGTTCTTATTTATTTCAATTGTAAGATTAGTCTGTTTAGTTGGGTTTCTTTTTATTTGTGTGAATCCGTTTTGATAAATCAAAAAACCAACTATAATTATAAGTATATTTTTCATGATTAATGTTTTAAAATAATCATCAAATCAAGTGCAATTTTGATTGTTAATCGCTTTTAAAACAGAAGTTGGACGTCCAGAATCATATTTTAGGACATAATTTATGAACTGAGAAAATCTGAAGGTTTTTTTCCTGTCATGGATTTGAACACCTTATTGAATGATGATTTAGAATTAAATCCAGAGTCCATTGCTATACCTAGTAGTGTTTTATTTCTCTCACTTGGGTTTTTAATTTGCTTTAAGGCGTATGTAACCCTAAAAGAATTTACATAAGTAATAAAAGAAGAGTTAAGATGTAGATTAATAAGTCTTGAAACATATCGTTCAGGAAGATTAAGTTGTATTGCGACATCTTTTAAGGCTAATTTCTGTTTGGTAAAAATCTTTTCATCTTCAAAAAGTGCTTTTAATCTTTTCAACTCCTTTTTGTCATCAAAATGAGAGAATTTTTGACTTAGAGTATCTACTGTTAAAACTTTTGGAACATCAAAAAATGAGGGTTGAAAAATACCTATATAACCAAGAAGAAATAGAAAGGTTATTAAACCAATTTCAATAATATAGTAAACTTTAAAATTAAATAAAGTTGCGAGCAACCAGAATAATGTTAACAATGAAAAAAACACGAAAAAGGTGTATAGTTTAAAAAAATAAAATGAATTATTTTTTGTCTTTGGAAGCTGCTTCTGTTTTATCTTTAATTTATTTAGTTCTTTTGCGAAAAAGACAAGAACCATTACCATTGAAATAACAGGTAATATTTCAGTAAACGTAAACCAAAATTGATTTTCTGTTAAATGGAAATTTACTGCTAATAACTTATAAAAATAAAAGGACAAAAATTCTATTGTAATTTCAACCAATGCAGGAACAAAAAGAATAAAACTCTTTGGTTTAGGATGAAATATTGGTTGTGTATTCGATTTGACAAACAACCATAAGGCTGGTGGAATAATTAAATATGAACCAAACAACCAATAAGGAAAAGCAGTTTTGAGACTATGATAGGAAACTCTCATTCCCCAAATATTTAAAATTTCTAATGTAACCACTGTAGTGATAAGTCCCAAAAAAAAGGTTGAATATTTTTTTTTAAATAGGAATGAAAGTAAGGCGATGCTTAATATCATACCTTGACCAGAAATTAATAAAAGAATTATTTGTTCAAAGTTTTGCATTATTATTGTTTCATTTCAAAAAAATCGTTCTCTAG
>CAYPHE010000404.1:0-2399 GCA_964410075.1 uncultured Polaribacter sp. | reverse complement strand
CAAACTTTTAACTAAGAACTTTTTAACTTATAGTTACAAAAATACGGCAAAAAAAAATCGCCTAAAAAAATTTAAGCGACTCTCTTTTATGTAAAAAAATTCTAAATAGTCTTTTAGATTACTCTAACGTCAACTGCGTTTAAACCTTTTCTACCTTCTTTCAGGTCAAATTCTACTGCATCACCTTCTCTAATTTCGTCCACTAATCCAGATACATGAACAAAATGCTCTTGTTTCGAACCGTCTTCAACGATAAAACCAAATCCTTTTGATTCGTTGAAAAATTTTACTGTTCCGTTTTTCACTTTATAATAAATAATTGTTAATAAAGCCACAAAGGTACGCTTATATATGGCTTGTTTTACAAAAGCAGTCAATTATTTCATTTTACACTAATTTTTAACTATTTCTTTAGAAAAAAATCCAATCATTTTTATAAATAAAATCCAACCAATCATTAAAAAATATGACGTGTTATAGGATTTCCTTTAAAATAAAGGTTTTAAACAATTGGGTTTTTGTAAAAAACTGATAATCAAATATTTGAATCTGATAAAATTAAGCATCTATTTTTGCTTAAAATGTTAATTTGTTAAAAACTTCACGGGATTTGTGAATAAGTACCGCTTTCTTTTTGGAGCAAAAATTGCAATCTTTGTAAGAGTCTAAAACTTAACATTAACATAATATTCGAACCCTGTGGAAATAACGCACATCATCAAGAGAGATTATCAAACGACACCGTTTGAGTTGGAGAAGATCACAAATGCCATTGAAAAAGCAATGTTATCTGTGAATAATGGAACTAGAAGAGACGCTGTGGCGATTTCTAATATTGTAAACGGAGCTTTACTAGAAACAAAGCTAAATGAGCCTTTATATATACCAACTGTAGAGCAAGTACAAGATATTGTAGAGGTAAAATTAATGGATAGCCCGTTTAGAGATGTTGCCAAAGCTTATATCTTATATAGAGATGAACAAGCAAGAAGCAGAAAAACCAATATTTTCGAAAAACGTTTGAATTTAAAACCTTATGAGTATCCAAATTTAAACGAATATGTTAATGCCATTAGACACTCTTACTGGATTCATACCGAGTTTAACTTTACCAGCGATATTCAAGATTTTAAAACACATCTTTCTGAAACAGAAAAACATTCGATTAAGAATACCATGTTAGCCATTTCTCAAATAGAAGTTGCTGTAAAAACATTTTGGGGAGACATTTATAAAAGAATGCCAAAACCAGAAATTGGTTCTGTAGGTTCTACTTTTGCAGAAAGTGAAGTACGCCACCATGATGCATATTCCCATCTATTAGAAATTTTAGGATTAAATAACGAGTTTGAAAACTTAAAAAAGAATCCTATTATGATGCGTCGTGTAAACTACTTAGAAGCTGCATTAAGTAAATCTAAAAGCGAAGAAAATAAGGATTATACAGAATCTGTTTTATTATTTTCTTTATTTATAGAACACGTTTCGTTATTTTCTCAGTTCTTAATTATTATGGCATTTAATAAGTTTAAAAATGCCTTAAAAGGAATTTCTAATGTTGTAGAAGCTACTTCTAAAGAAGAGCAAATTCATGGAGATTTTGGTATCGATTTAATTAAAATTATAAAAAGTGAAAATCCAGAATGGTTTGATGAAGACCATACTTTAATGATACAAGAAATGTGTAAAGAAGCTTTCTCTGCAGAAAGCAAAATTATAGATTGGATTTTTGAAAAAGGAGAATTAGACTTTTTGCCTAAAGATGTAGTAAACGAATTTATTAAAAACAGATTCAACAAATCTTTAGAAAGCATAGACGTACCATCCATTTTTGAGATTGATGAAAACTTACTTTCTCAAACAGAATGGTTTGACGATGAAATTATTGGAACCAAACACGGAGACTTCTTCGTAAAGAGATCTATCAACTACAGTAAAAGAACACAAAGTATAACCAGCGACGATTTATTTTAGACCATGAGCCACCAACAAACAACAACATCAAACAACACAACAACAGACCACGAAAAGTTAATTCAGGCAAGAAATTCTTCTAGAAAAGAAATTCTTGACAAAATGAATACTCCAAATTATACATGGCTAACAGATAATAGTCGTAAGTTTTTAGAATCGGGTTACCTAACAGAAGGCGTAACTCCAGAAGAAAGAATTAGAGAAATAGGTGAAAATGCAGAACGCATTTTACAAAAAGAAGGTTTTGCAGATAAGTTTGTAAAATACATGGCAGCAGGGTATTACTCTTTAGCTTCGCCAGTTTGGTCTAACTTTGGTAAACGAAGAGGTTTGCCAATTAGTTGTTTTGGTTCTCATGTGGCAGATGATATGGGAGATATCTTATTCTCTCAATCAGAAGTTGGTATGATGTCTAAATTAGGTGG
>CAYPHE010000403.1:0-2422 GCA_964410075.1 uncultured Polaribacter sp. | reverse complement strand
TATTGCCCACGAAGACAACCCAAATTCTTTATCGGTCTTTTTTTTGTTAGTCATTAGTCGATGGTCTTTAGACGATAGTATTAATCGTTATTATTTAAATATTTTATGAATTCTCGATACAATTTTTCGTATCTCAAAATCACTCGAATTGACAGGTTTTCAGTTTATTGAATAATTTTAACCTCTTGACCGTCTTTTACACTTCTTGCACCAGCTTCAATCAGCTTATCACCAGTAGAAATTCCTTCTAAAATTTCAATAACATCGCCTTGCGTTTTTCCTGTTTTTACAACAGTTTGTGCTGCAATACCCTCATTGTCTTTTTCATCTTTAATAAGATATACATACTGCTCACCAGCTGCATTCTCAGAAATAATAGATTGCGGAATCAAGATAGACTCTTTATTTGTGTAATCATTAATTTTGAGTTTCGCTGTTAAGTTAGGTTTGATGTTGTTCTTGCTGTTAGGAATAGCTATCTCTATTTGATAAGTTCTGTTAGCAGGATTGATAAAATTTCCAGATTGTCTTACTTTAGCATCAATTCTTTCTCCTAATACAGGAAAATAGACCTCTACGCCTTTTCCTTTAGTAACATCTGAAATGTACGTTTCTGGAACAGCCGCTTCTATGTACATATTGCTTAAATTTATAATACGAAACAATTCTGCGCCTGGACCAGGAGCAACTACGGTTCCTTCATCTTTAATTACATCATCAATAATTCCAGAAAAAGGAGCTTTAATTGCAGATTTTTCTAATTGAATTTTTAATTGTTTTAACGTGTTCTTTTGAGAATTGTAGCTAGTTTTAGCTTGTAAAAACTGAATTTCTGAACCAATTTTTTGATCCCATAATCTTTTTTGACGTTCAAAAGTGGTTTTTGCTAAAGCAGTTGTTGCTTCCAACTGAGCCACTTGTTCTTTTAAACCTCCGTCATCAATTTTTGCTAGAATTTGACCTTTGGTTACTTTTTGACCTTCTTTAACTAAAACTTTTTCAAGTGTTCCAGCTGTTTCTGGATAGATTAACACATTTTGCTTAGTTTGTACATCACCTTGTAATTCTACATAATGACGAAAAACTTCTTTTTTAGCAGTTAATGCAGTGACTAAAGGTAATTTTTTTACGGTGTCTAATTGTTCAATAGCAGCATTTAGTTGCTTGATTTTATTGTTTAATTCAATCTGTTGCTTATCTAATTCGCCCTTTTTAGTTCGAATTTCTTTTATGTTGTTAGAAGCAATTACTTCTTCTATACTTTTTGTTTCTTCTTTAGCACAAGAAGCAAATACAAAAGCAATGGCTAATAGAGAATATATTGTTTTCATTTAGTTGATATTTAGTTTATAGGTATGTTTAATGCGTTTTCTAGTGCGGCTTTTTTGGCAATAACTTGCAACATGGATTGAATGTAATTTTGTTGCTGGGTGTACAATTGATTTTGTGCCTGAGATAAATCGAAACTGGTAGAAATTCCCTCAAAAAACTTGATACGTTGTTTCTTTTCTATACGTTCTGCAAGATTTACATTACGTTTTGTAGTTTCATAGTTTTTAATACTTAATTCGTATTCGTTTTTTGCACTTTTAGCTTGTAAACTTAAACGCTGTTTTGTTTCTTCCAAACGAATATCAGCAGTTTCTAAAGCAATTTTTGCTTGTGCTGTTTTTGCTCTCCTTCCAAAACTGCTAAAAATAGGTACGTTTAGACTGACTCCTAAGAGTGATGTATTGATCCATTGTTGATTATTATCAAGGAAAGTAAACTCTTCTGCATTAGCTAAATAATTATAATTGATAAATGCATTTAAAGAAGGTAAAGCTTTACTTTTTTCAAGTTTCAACATTAGTTTTTTAGTTTCAATGTCGTTTTCTGAAATTCTAAAATCAATGTGATTGAATACATTAAATTCTTCAGAAATTAAACTTAAGTTGATGTTTTGTGACACCAAAGAATCTAACGTATCAGTTAAAACTAGTGACTTTTCAATAGTATTACCTAAAGCTAAATTTAACATTTGATAAGCAATGGATTTCATCTGTTCTATGTTTTGCAACTGATTTTTTAAGCTACTCAAGGTAATTTCTAGTTGCTCTACATCCTCTTCTTCATTAAAGCCATTTTCAAAAATCTTCTTTGCATCATCATAGTTTTTCTGTAAAATTTTAATGTTGCTTTTTAAAATAGAGATCGTGTTTTCAGTAACTAGTACATTTCCGTAAGCATTAATAACTGCTTCTTTGGTAAGTAACTCTGTTTTTTCTTTAGCTTGTTGAGAAATACTTAAAAATGTTCTTGAAGCTTGAAGTCCTACAAAGTAAGAACCATCAAAAAGTAATTGATTTAAAGTTAAGCCAGCTGTTGCTGAATGCCTAGCGTTAAAATCAATTATCCCATCTTGATCAAAGTCTACTCCTGG
>CAYPHE010000402.1:0-2428 GCA_964410075.1 uncultured Polaribacter sp. | reverse complement strand
TAGATATAATTTCCAAAACTAAAGTTTTCGTCAATGGCTTTCCGTTGGCGATTTCTTTTATTTTTTGAAAAGGAAAAACAAAATCGCAACCATTTTTATATTCAGAACAACCATAAGCAGTTTTGCCCTTTAAAACATTTCCTTTAGAACATTTTGGACAAGTGATGTCATTCTGAGCTTGTTGAAGCATTTTATTCTTATCAATAGAGATTTCTCGATTCTGTTCCGCTTCACTCGAAATGACACCCTGATTTTTATGCTGAGCTTGTTGAAGTATCTCTTTTTTGGATTCAAATTTTAAATTGAAATCTTCATCAAAACGAACCAAACCTTCTGCTTTTGTTTGGTTAAAAACAAAGCCTTTTAAATTGGTAGTACAACCTTTATCGAGTAATCTTATGATTTGATTTTCAGAAATCTTTTTATCTAAAAATACAAACGGAATTTTAAAAGTACAGTTGTTTTTATATTCTGAGCAGCCAAACGCAGTAGATCCTTTTAATAGCTTTCCCGCTTTACACTTTGGACAGGTTTTTCCAGCGACTTGCTTTTTTGTTTTCTTGTCATTCTGAGCCTGGCGAAGAATCTTATTGCTCTGAGCTTGTTTTGTTTCACTCGAAATGACAGCTGATGATAATTTTTTTCTAGAAGAAGACGAACGTACTTCATAAACCAATTCGTCAACCATTTTTTTCATATTGTTGATGAATGTTCCTGCGTTAAATTCGCCACGTTCAATTTCTTTCAAACGCTTTTCCCATCTTCCTGTAAGCTCAGCGGACTTTAGTAATTCGTTATCAATCAAATCAATAAGATCAATTCCTGTTTGGGTAGGAATTACCAATTTCTTTTTACGTTCTATATATTTTCTTCGGAATAACGTCTCAATAATGCTTGCTCTTGTAGAAGGTCTTCCAATACCATTTTCTTTCATTAATTCTCGCATTTCATCATCATCAACTTGCTTTCCTGCTGTTTCCATAGCACGTAATAAGCTAGCTTCCGTAAAATTTCTTGGCGGTTTGGTTTCCTTTTCTAGAAACGAAGGTTCGTGAAAACCTTTTTCTCCTTTAACGAAGTTGGGCAATACGTTTTTGTCATTACGAGGAGTTTTCGACGAAGTAATCTCTTTATCATTTGGAGATTGCTTCACTTTGTTCGCAATGACAGCAGAATTACTTTTGTCACTCTGAGCCTGTCGAAGAGCAAAAACTACACGCCATCCTTCAGAAATAATTTCTTTTCCAGTTGTTTTAAAAGGAACGTCTGCAGCTTTACCTAAAACAGCAGTGTTCGCAACTTCAGAATCTGGATAAAAAACCGCAATAAATCTTCGTGTAATAATATCGTAGACTTGTTGCTGATTTCCGTATAATGTAGCTTGAATTCCAGTAGGTATTATTGCGTGGTGGTCGGTTACTTTTTTATCATCAAAAACACGTTTCGTTTTTTTAATTTTTGCTCTAAGTAGCGGATGCGTTAACTCACTATAATCAGAGAGCTTGCTTAAAATTCCGTGTACTTTTGGGTATAAATCGTTGGGTAAAAAAGTAGTGTCTACTCTAGGGTAAGTAACCACCTTCATTTCATACAATTTTTGGACTATTTTTAAGGTTTCATCCGCAGAAAGCGCAAATTTATTATTACAATACACCTGCAAACCCGTTAAGTCAAATAATTTTGGAGCGTATTCTTTACCTTTCTTTTTGGTTACAGAAACAACCTCAAATTCTGATTGGGCTACTTTATTTGCCAAAACCAAACCATCTTCCTTTTTCAAAAAACGGCCATCTTCATAATTAAATAAAGTATCTCTGTAGGTAGTTTGCAATTCCCAATAAGGTTGAGGTTTAAAATGTTGAATTTCTTTATACCGATTAACCAGCATGGCTAAGGTAGGAGTTTGTACTCTTCCAATAGACAAGACCTGTTTGTAACCGCCAAATTTTACAGTAAATAAGCGAGTTGCATTTAAACCCAATAACCAGTCTCCAATAGCTCTAGAATAGCCAGCATAATACAAATTATCGTACTTGGCTGAGGATTCTAAATTTTTAAAACCTTCTTTAATGGCTTCTTCCGTCAACGAAGAAATCCACAAGCGTTTTACTTCTCCCTTAAAATTACATTGATTGATTACCCAACGTTGAATCAATTCTCCTTCTTGGCCAGCATCACCACAATTGATAATTTCTGTTGCTTTTTCAAAAAGTGATTTTACAATATTGAACTGTTTTTGTATGCCAGAGTCGCTAGTAACTTTAGTGTCAAAACGTTCTGGCAGCATGGGTAAATTATTCAAGTCCCAACTTTTCCAATGTGGTTTGTAGTCTTTAGGTTCTAATAAAGTACACAAATGCCCAAAAGTGTAAGTAACTGCATAGCCATTTCCTTCAAAATAGCCATCGCGCTTTGTTTTTGCTCCTAA
>CAYPHE010000401.1:0-2429 GCA_964410075.1 uncultured Polaribacter sp. | reverse complement strand
GGGTAACCAACTTCAAAAGCTAATTTCTTACATTCATCAAAATCTGCAATTACCCCTTCACTTCCAGGAACACAAGGTACGCCTGCAG
The DNA here is from genome assembly GCA_964410075.1 of uncultured Polaribacter sp. Taxonomy (GTDB): domain Bacteria; phylum Bacteroidota; class Bacteroidia; order Flavobacteriales; family Flavobacteriaceae; genus Polaribacter. The sequence goes on along the minus strand of CAYPHE010000401.1, from coordinate 2,341 downwards.
CAATCATTGTAGATTTTGCATTAGCTTTGTCTCCCATTTGATTAATCATCTCTCCTGTTGCTCCAATAAATTTAATTTGGTGCTCCTCACAAAGTTTAGAAAATTTAGCATTTTCTGATAAAAAACCATAACCAGGGTGTATTGCATCTGCATTTGTAATTTCTGCAGCGGCAATAATATTTGGCATTTTTAAATAGGACTCTGAACTTGCAGCAGGCCCAATACAAACCGCCTCATCTGCAAAACGAACGTGCAAACTTTCTTCATCTGCCTTAGAGTAAACAGCAACTGTTTTAATACCCATTTCTTTACATGTTCTAATAACGCGTAAAGCAATTTCACCTCTATTGGCAATTAATATTTTTTTAAACATTTTTTTAGAGTTTAAGGTTTAAAAGTCTAAAAGTTTGAAAGTTAGTATTAAACTAACGTCTAACCTCTAAAAACTAATGTCTAATTTAAGATGGATCTACTAAAAATAATGGTTGATCGAACTCAACTGGAGATGAATCATCTACTAAAACTTTTACAATTTTACCAGAAATCTCAGACTCTATTTCGTTGAATAATTTCATTGCTTCAATAACACATACTGTGTCACCTGCAGTAATTTCTGAACCTACTTCTACAAAGTTAGGTTTATCTGGAGCTGGTTTTCTATAAAAAGTTCCAATAATTGGAGACTTTACTGTAATGTATTTATCGCTATCTTCTTGTGCAGCTTGTGCTGCTTTTTCAGGTATTGCTGCCGGTTGTGCAGCAGGAGCAGCAGCAACTTGTGGAACAGCTGCTACTGGAGCCGCTTGCACAATTGTTGTTTCTGTTTTTCCAGCACCTGTTCTAATAGTAATTTTTACATCTTCCATTTCTAACTTTACCTCGCTAGCGCCAGATTTAGCTACAAATTTGATAAGATTTTGAATTTCTTTAATATCCATATTTCTTACTGTTTAGTGTTTGGTTATTTATTATATGCCCATTTTAAATAGATAGATCCCCAAGTGAACCCACCTCCAAATGCTGCAAAAATTAAATTATCTCCTTTTTTAAGTTGATTTTCGTAGTCTGCTAATAATAATGGTAAGGTTGCAGAAGTAGTATTTCCGTATTTTTGAATGTTTATCATTACCTTATCTAAAGAAATACCAGCTCTTTTTGCTGTAGCTTCTATAATTCTGGTATTTGCCTGATGAGGCACTAACCACTGAATATCATCTTCGGCTAAATTATTTCTTTCGATTACTTTTGCAGAAACATCTGCCATATTTGAAACGGCATATTTAAAAACAGTTCTACCTTCTTGCTTTATAAAATGGTGTCTGTTATTTACTGTTTCTATAGATGGTGGTGTAATTGAACCTCCTGCTTCCATTTTTAAATATTCACGTCCAATTGCATCGCTTCGTAAATATTCGTCTTGCAAACCTAAACCTTCTTCATTAGGTTCAAATAATGCTGCACCAGCTCCATCTCCAAAAATAATACAAGTTGTTCTATCTGTATAATCTACAATAGAAGACATTTTATCTGCTCCGATTAACAATACTTTTTTGTACCTACCAGATTCTATATAGCTAGCTGCGGTTGACATACCATATAAAAAACTAGAACATGCTGCTTGTAAGTCGTAACCAAAAGCATTTACCGCTCCTATTTCTGTAGCCACATAAACTGCTGTAGATGCCACCATTAAATCTGGCGTTGCAGTAGCCATTAAAACCAAATCAATTTCTTCTGGCTTTGTATTAGATTTTGCTAATAAGTCTTGTGCTGCTTTTATTGCTAAAAAAGAAGTTCCTAACCCTTCTCCTTTTAAAATCCTTCTTTCTTTAATTCCTGTTCTGGTAGTAATCCACTCGTCGTTGGTTTCTACCATTGTTTCTAACTCTTGGTTAGTTAATATATAATCAGGAACATATTTTCCTACTGCTGTGATTGCTGCAGTGATTTTTGCCATACGATTTTTGTTGTTGTTTTCAAACAAGTTTGAAGAGTCAAAAGTAATGAATTTTATTTCATCATTTCATCAAAAAAAGACCAAAAAAGTGATTTTTTTGGTAAAAAGCATAAAAAAACCCTCAAAAATGAGGGTTTTTCTATGTTTTTGGAAGTTTTTAAGCTTCTGCGGCTGCAGACTCTAAAACTACTTGACCACGGTAATATAATTTACCTTCATGCCAATGTGCTGTATGATATAAATGTGCTTCTCCAGTTGTTGGATCTTTAGCAATTTGTTGTGAAGCTGCTTTATAATGCGTTCTCCTTTTATCTCTTCTTGTCTTAGAAATTTTTCTTTTAGGATGTGCCATTTTATGTCTTTTTTTCTGTTATTAAACTTTTT
>CAYPHE010000400.1:0-2436 GCA_964410075.1 uncultured Polaribacter sp. | reverse complement strand
TCTCCTTGTGTTTTTCCTGTTTTTACTACAGTTTGTGTTGCAACACCTTCATTACCTTTTTCATTTTTAATAATGTAAACATATTGCTCTCCAGAAGCATTTTCAGAAATGATAGACTGTGGAATTAAGATGGCTTCTTTATTCGTATAGTCGTTAATTTTTAACTTTGCCGTTAAATTAGGTTTGATATTGTTTTTACTATTAGGAATAGCTATTTCAATTTGATAAGTTCTGTTTGCAGGATTGATAAAGTTTCCTGATTGTCTTACTTTAGCATCAATTTTTTCGCCTAAAACAGGAAAATATACTTCAACATCTTTTCCTTTAGTAACATTTGTAATGTAGGTTTCTGGAACAGCGGCTTCAATGTACATGTTGCTTAAATTTACAATACGAAATAATTCTGCACCTGGACCAGGAGCAACTACAGTTCCTTCGTCTTTAATTACATCATCAACAATTCCAGAAAATGGAGCTTTTATAGTTGATTTTCCCAACTGAATTTTTAGTTGTTTTAATGTGTTTTTTTGAGATTCATAACTTGTTTTAGCCTGTAAATACTGAATTTCTGAACCAATTTTTTGATCCCACAATCTTTTTTGACGCTCGAAAGTTGTTTGTGCTAAAGCAGTTGTTGCTTCTAATTGAGCTACTTGTTCTTGCAAACCACCATCGTCTATTTTTGCTAATACTTGTCCTTTACTTACTTTTTGACCTTCGGTAACAAATACTTTTTCTAAAGTTCCTGGGGTTTCTGGGTATACTAAAACATTTTGCTTAGTTTGTACATCTCCTTGTAATTCTACAAAATGATGAAACACTTCTTTTTTAGCAGTTAATGCAGTAATTAAGGGTATCTTTTTAATAGTGTCTAATTGTTCAATAGCAGCATTCAATTGTTTGATTTTGCTATTCAATTCAACTTGTTGTTTGTCTAATTCTCCTTTTTTAGTTCGAATTTCTTTTATGTTTTTAGAAGCAATTACTTCTTCTATGCTTTTTGCTTCTTCTTTACCACAAGAAACAATTACAAAAGCAATGGCTAGTAGTGAATATATTTTTTTCATTTAGTTGATATTTAGTTTATAGGTATGTTTAATGCGTTTTCTAATGCGGCTTTTTTGGCAATTACCTGCAACATAGATTGAATGTAATTTTGTTGCTGGGTGTATAATTGATTTTGTGCCTGAGATAAATCGAAACTTGTAGAAATTCCTTCGAAGAATTTAATGCGTTGTTTCTTTTCGATACGTTCTGCAAGATTTACATTACGCTTTGTAGTCTCGTAGTTTTTAATACTCAACTCGTATTCATTTTTTGCACTTTTAGCTCGTAAACTTAAACGTTGTTTGGCTTCTTCTAAACGAATGTCGGCTGTTTCTAAAGCTATTTTTGCTTGAGCTGTTTTTGCTCTTCTACCAAAACTACTAAAAATAGGAACGTTAAGACTAAGACCAAAAAGCGAAGTTTGAAACCATTCTTGGCTACTATTTAAAAAAGTAAAAGAATCAGAAAAACCTTGCGTACCGTAATTGATAAAAGCACCTAAAGAAGGTAAAGCTTTACTTTGCTCTAACTTCATCATTAAACGTTTGGTTTCTCTATCTGTTTCTGCAATTTTAAAGTCGATGTGATTGTTTACATTAAATTCTTCAGTTATTAAACCTAAATTTATGTTTTGAGAAACTAAAGAGTCTAAAGAGTCACTTAAAACCAAAGGAGTTTCAATAGCATTACCCAAAGATAAGTTTAGCATTTGATAAGCTATACTTTTCATTTGTTCTACGTTTTGTAATTGATTTTTTAAACTTCCTAAAGTAATTTCTAACTGTTCTACATCTTCTTCTTCATTAAAACCGTTTTCAAAAATCTTTTTAGCATCATTGTAGTTTTTCTGTAAAATTTTAATGTTGCTTTTTAAAATAGCAATTGTATTTTCGGTAACTAATACATTTCCGTAGGCATTTATTACAGCTTCTCTAGTGAGTAGTTCTGTTTTTTCTTTTGCTTGTTGAGAGATGTTTAAAAATGTCCTAGAAGCTTGTAAACCTACAAAATAAGAACCATCAAAAATGAGTTGTGTTAAGGTTACAGCTGCATTTACATTTTGTTGCGTACCAAAAACAACAGGAATAAAACCTTCTGCTGTTTGTGGGCTACTTTGTCTGTTTAAATCAAAAAAATCTTCTACAGTTTGTACTACAGATTCTCTATTGTCAAACGCTGCGGCGGGTAAAAGAGAAACGGGCTGTTTTATAAAATTTTGATAATCTACAGATGCATTTATTTGTGGAAGACCAATAGTTGTAGTTTCCCAAACTTTTTCTTTAGCAGACTTTATATCGTTTTTGGCTGCTTTTGCATTATAACTATTTTCTAAAGCATAAGCAATGGCTTGATCTAAAGAAAGCGTTATTGGTTGCTCTTGAGCATTGG
>CAYPHE010000399.1:0-2445 GCA_964410075.1 uncultured Polaribacter sp. | reverse complement strand
TTCGTTTAGCACCAGGAAAACATACTATTCAATTAAAGATAAATTCTTTTTAAAATTTCTTTACAAATATGTAATGAATCTCTTTAAAAAGAGACGTAATAATAAGGTAGTTTTAAACTACCTTTTTTACTTATTAGATGTGCCTTATGTTGCAAATAAGTAAATCTTTTTTTAAACTAAATTTAGAATATGAAAAAATTATTAACTTTTATTTTAATTGTTGCAACATGGTCAACAATTAATGCACAAAATGATCTTATTGTAACATTAGACGAATCAAGTAAAGTATCTAAAGAAGGAGAAGGAGGTTTGTTTTTTGCAGGAACAAGAGATATAAACTATAGATTTTCCCAAAGAATTTCACCTCATGGAGATTGCGTAGATGTAATTAACGGTTACGCATTTGTTACTTGGTATAAAGGAGGTATGGATAAGCGTAACTTAATGTTATCCAGAAAAAACCTAACAGTAGATAATTCTCCTTGGGTAACTATAGAGTTTCCTCACAGACATATTGGTCAAGGAGGAGAACTTTTTAATGGCAAAGGTATAAGAGGAGATTCTCACAATACGGCTGCTATTGGAATTAGCACTATAGACAATACCATTCATATTATTTACGATTTGCACGCCTATTCAAAAAGCTCTTTACCAACTGTATTTTTTAATTATTCGGTTTCAAAGAAAGATATGGCTTTTGTGTCCGATGAAGAATTTACTTTAGATATTTTTAATCCAAAACAAACCTATCTTAAAGAAGGGCAAAATTATGAACGTATGACCTATCCTATGATCCACAGAGCTACTGATGGTAGTTTAGTTGCTAGGTATAGAAAAGGTGGTTCTGGAAATGGAGATATTTTAATGGCACACTATAATGGAACGGCATGGACAAACAATTGGGTGTTTCAAGACGGTAGTTTACCGCAGCCAAATAGAAATAGTTTGTATGGTGGAGAACGTTTTATAAATGGTAAATTTTACGCTGGTTTTTCAATTCGATATGCAACGAATAATAGTAGTAGTACAAGTAATGGTTTTTCATTAAATAGCGGATTGTACTATGCTTACACAAATGGTATCCCTAAAAATCAGTCTGGTACACAGTGGTTTGATGTTAATGATAAACCAATATCATTACCTATTAAAAATAATATCAATCCAAGTTTAGATCCTGTTCAAATTGGTCAACCAGGTGACGATTTTGGTACAGCTACATTGCCAAGATCATCTTCCGATCCAGCTTGGACGGTTACAGAAAATGGTACAATTCATTTTGTACAACGTGTTGATAATAGAAACGTACATTATTACAAAAAAGCAGGTGATGCAAATTTCTCTAAAAATGCAGGAGGGCTTATTCCAAATCCAGAAGTAAGAGGAGAAGTTTATAGCTTTAATAGCCATGTATTTATGGTAGAAATTATTGGAGGAAGAATACACGTTAAAGCTACACCAGAAGGAGAAAATAATTGGAAAATAGTATACAGAGGCACAGAATCTATAGAATTTGATCATTTTGATGCTTTTGTAGAAGAAGATAAACTGTACGTTTATTTAATGGAAGACACTAACAATAATACCGTTGGTATTGGTGATACACGTCCGTTGTATTTTCAAGAATTTACGCTTTCAGAAATAGCAGGAGATGACGGATCTTCAATAGTTTTAGAAGCAGAAGATTTTACTTCTGCTACAACAGGAGTAGTAGTTAGCGATAATACTGCAGCTTCAAAGGGGAAAATAATTGGTGAGTTTAGAACAAATCAGTTTATCGAATATAAATTTAATGTAGACGCTCCTGGTTCTTACGATTTTAATCTTTTTGCAGCAAATAGAAATAGAGACGATTCTACAATGGATATTGAAATAAATGGAAGGCTCTTTAGTAATGTAAATATTACTAGAACTTTCGATTGGGATATCTATTTATCCTCAACCATAGCTAATATAAACTTAGTAAGTGGAGAGAATACTATAAAACTTGTTCAAAAAAGGTCTTTGTCTAGTAGGTTAGATAGAATTGTATTAAATGCAAACGAAGTTTTAAATACGAATGCATTTAATGAAAATAGTTTTTCTATATACCCCAATCCAAGTAATGGAGTTATAAAAATTAATGCAAATAGTAAAAATGTAAGCTATCAGTTAATAAGTATTCAAGGTAGAATATTAGAGCAAGGTAGTTTAGAAAATAATACTTTAGATTTTTCTAATAAAGCTAAAGGATTATACATACTTCGTTTAAGTTCAAAAAATAATACTACTTTTATAAAGAGAATAGTATTAGAATAAATCAACAAATTTAAACACCATGAATAAAACAAAAAACTACTTATTAATTCTTTTATTCATGGTGTTTTTTTATTCCTGTAATCAGCAGAAAGCAGTAAAAATAGATGGAGAATTAAAAAAATGGCATAAAGTAGTTTTAAATTTTGAAGG
>CAYPHE010000398.1:0-2445 GCA_964410075.1 uncultured Polaribacter sp. | reverse complement strand
ATAGTGTTTTTAAAGGAGATATTTCTTCTGAAGGAGATTTTAGAATAGATGGTGTATTAGAAGGGACGCTACAAACCAAAGGTAGAGTTATTATTGGCAAAGAAGGTAAAATTACAGGCAATGTAGAAGCTACTAACGCAGATGTAGAAGGTAAATTTTCTGGCGAATTAAAAGTTACAAATATTCTAACAATTAAGAGCTCTGCTCATATTTCTGGAGACGTTTTTGTTGGAAAACTATCTGTAGAACCAGGGGCTATTTTTAATGCTACTTGTGCAATGAAAGGTGCTGCTGTTAAAGAGCTAAACAAAAATAATGACCAAAAAAGACTCAAAGAAACCGCTTCATAAAGCACTACAACTTTCTGGTGCTGGTTTTCAAATGGGCGCCACCATTTATTTGGGTTTTAAATTAGGAGAATGGTTAGACAAAAAATTTGAAACTACTTTTTTAACCATAACCGTAACATTAGTTGCTATTGTTTTAGCAACCTATTTATTAATTAGGCAAGCACAAAAAATTAATGATTAAAAAAGGGATAGGTATTTTACTAACCTTTACCATTTTATATTTTGTTTTACAAAATATTCATACTTTTCTATTGGAGAAAAAAGAAATTAATTTGGCTTTTTCATTACCAAAAGTATACCTGTTTAACGCAGGGTTTTCTACACTTGTTTGCATAAACATCGTATTGCTATCAACTGTTAATAAGTTTAAAGAACAGCTTGGTTTTATTTATTTAGTTACATTATTCGCAAAGATTATCCTATTTTCTGCAACATTTTATAAATCAATCATTAAGGTTGATGAAATGCAGATGGTAGAAAAACTTTCTATGTTGTTTCCTTTACTCATATTTTTATTAACAGAAATTATTTTTGTTGCAAAAGAGATTAATCAAAAACGTTAATTTTAAGTTGATAAAAAGTTTGTAGTTTTAATTAATTGGTTACCTTTGCGCCGAATTTAGAAAGCGTAGTTTTACAATGAAGATTGCACAAAAAACAATCAAATTTTTTATTTTAGTAGTACTTTTTTTGGCTACATCCATAACTTTTGGTTCAGATAAAGAAAAGCATTCATCGGAAAATGATGGTGGTCAAGTAAATACTCCAGAGGAAGTTAAAGCCTACATTCAACATCACTTAAAAGATTCTCACGACTTTAGTTTGTTTTCGTATACCAACGATGCAGGAGAAAGAAAACATGTTGGTTTTCCTTTACCAGTTGTATTATGGACAAGTAATGGTTTAGTTACTTTTATGTCTTCAGAATTTCATCATAATGATGATGGACATGTATTAGTAGAAAAAAATGGAGCTAAGTTTGCTAAAATTCACTCAAAAATATACGAATTAGAAGCTGGTGCATCAACAGTACAATTTGACGAATCTCATCATGCTACAAATGCACATAAAGTACTAGACTTTTCTATTACCAAAAGTGTTGTTGGTATTTTATTAGCTGGTTTATTAATTTTGTTATGGTTTTCTAAATTAGCAAAACAGTACAAAACAAGAAGTATTCCAAAAGGTTTTGGTAGAGCATTAGAACCTTTAGTATTATATGTAAGAGACGAAATTGCAAGACCAAATATTGGTGAGAAAAAATACAGAAAGTTTATGCCTTTTTTATTAACGGTATTTTTCTTTATCTGGATTTTAAACTTGTTAGGGCTAACACCATTAGGGTTTAATGTAACTGGTCAAATTGCAGTAACTGTTTGTTTGGCAATCTTAACCTTAATTGTATACATTACAAACGGAAGTAAAGATTTTTGGGCTCACACCTTATGGATGCCGGGAGTTCCTGTAGTTTTAAGACCAATATTAGCAATAATAGAATTGGTTGGTTTTATTTTAATTAAACCATTTTCATTATTAGTACGTTTATTTGCAAATATTACAGCAGGTCACTTTGTGGTAATGAGTTTGATTGCATTAATGATTACAATGAAAGAAGCTTTTGGTCCAGTAGCATCAACAGGTATGTCTTTAGTATTGGCATTATTTATTTCTGTAATAGAAATTTTAGTAGCGTTTTTACAAGCATTTATATTTACAATGTTGTCATCTTTATTTATTGGGATGGCTGTAGAAGAGCACGAACACCACTAGTAAAACTCAAAATCTTTGATTTTGTAAGTTGAGCTGGTTCCGATTTTACATCGGGATATGAAAAGAAAAAAAGAATTAAGAATTAGAATTTGTTTAATTAATATATTTAAAAATCAATTAGTATGTACAATTTAATTGGAGCAGGATTAATCGTAATCGGTGGAGGAATCGGATTAGGGCAAATTGGTGGAAAAGCAATGGAAGGTATTGCTCGTCAACCAGAAGCAGCTGGTAAAATTCAAACAGCGATGATCATCATTGGAGCCTTATTAGAAGCTTGTGCATTTTCAATTAACTTGGTAGTTACTTCTTTTGCATCTTCTTT
>CAYPHE010000397.1:0-2447 GCA_964410075.1 uncultured Polaribacter sp. | reverse complement strand
GAACTGTATTTACGTCATGTATTACATTCTTTAGGAATTGCAAAGGTGATGCAATTTAAACCCAATACAAAAGTAATGGACGTTGGCACTGGTGGTGGTTTTCCTGGAATTCCGTTAGCCATATTATTTCCAGAAACGCAATTTCATTTAGTAGATTCTATAGGAAAAAAAATAAAGGTAGTAAACGAAGTAGCTGCTGGGTTACAATTAGAAAACGTGAAAACTACCCATGGTAGAGTAGAAGAGGTTAAAGAAACTTACGACTTTATAGTAAGTAGAGCTGTTGCTCAAATGGAAACCTTTGTTAGATGGACAAAAGGTAAAATTTCAAAGAAGCAAAATCACGAGCTTAAGAATGGAATACTTTACTTAAAAGGCGGTGATTTATCTGAGGAACTACAAAAATATACTTCTGCAACCATTTATGATTTACCCAATTATTTTGAGGAACCTTTTTTTGAAACTAAAAAAGTGGTGCATTTACCGATGAAATTTAAAAGTAAATAATTTAACAAAGTTAAGTTATACTAATTTAGAGTAAAAAAACGCTAAGAGCCCTCCTGTTATTGCTATAACAATAAATACTAAAAGCAAAGCAATTAAAAATTTTAAAAGCTTTAGAAACGATTGCCATAAGCTTTTATTGTAAAGTTTTCCGAATACAAATAAATAGAATAAAATATTAAATAGAATAGAAATGTTGTAAAATTTAGGGTGAATTACAATAGCAAAACCAAACAATATTAATGATACAAACGTAGTAAACCCCATAATGTAACTATTCATAATAATATGTTCCCCAAAATTATGTGGTTTAGGATAAGTCCACTTACTCAGCAATGCATAAAAAGGAAGGAATAGAAACATTACAATATTGTAGTAGTTTAGTGTAAAATTCATATAGCCATCCATAAACTTTAGTTGTAAACTAGCCATCTGTTTTTTTTGCTGAAGCTTAGATAGTTTTTTTTCAGGTAAATCTTTAAATTCTGCAATATTCATACTTGCCGTTTCATTTAATTCGGCTATAGATTCCTTATTAAACTCACTATTTACTTTTAAAAAATCTTCTTCAAAATATTTGTATACAATTAAGGATAATCCTGCAGCTATAGCAAAAAAAGCGAATGGATTAACATAGCGTTTGCGAACTCCAGATAAATATTCACTTAATACTTTATTAGGTTGTATAGCCATTGTTTTTAATGTTCTAAAAAAACGACTATCCAAACCAAAAATGTCATCTATAAAAAGTGTAACTAAATCTTTAAAATTAATTTTAGATTTTACAACTTTAGCTCCACAATTTTCACAAAATTGGGCATTATCATCTAAAGTATGGTTACAATTTTTGCAGTTCATCAAACCAAAGATAATAAACTTATATTTTTATTACTATTGGCATTTTTCATACTGCTGACAAAACTAGAATATCGAAGATTCAGTTATAGTGGTAAATTTTTCTAAAAAATGCATTCCTTTATATGAATTTCCTTTTTTATTAAGTTTAGGACTCCAAACGGTAATTACATAATTATCAGGGTGAATGGCTACTATTCCACCACCAACACCACTTTTTCCAGGTAGGCCTACTCGAAATGCAAACTCACCAGATTCATCATAAAAACCGCAAGTAAGCATAATAGCATTTATTCTTTTAGCTTGACTTATTGTTAAAATCTGGCTTCCTTTTTTACAAAGAAAATGTTCATCCGCTAAGAATAAAAAAACTTTAGAAAGTTCTTCACAGGTCATTTCTATAGCACAGGTGTAAAAATAAAAATCTAAAACATCATCGATATTGTTTTTTATATTGCCAAAAGACTTGATAAAATTACACAGGGCAGTATTTCTATAACCTGTTTTTTTCTCTGATAATGCTACTTTATCAGAATATTGTATATCTGAACTATGACAAATGTCTCTACAAAAGTTTAAAAAATCTTCTTTTGGGTTTTGTAAATGGCTAATTAGAACATCACAAACTACAATAGCTCCAGCGTTAATAAATGGGTTTCTAGGTTTCCCAAAATCAGCTTCTAATTGTAATAGAGAGTTAAAAGGATTTCCAGAAGGTTCTACATCAACTCTCTCCCACAAATTTTCACCTTCTAACTGATAGGCTAGTGTTAAGGTTAAAATTTTAGAAATACTTTGAATAGAAAATTTTTTATTAAAATGACCAACTCCAAAAGATTTCCTACTAGTCGTAGTAATGTTCACACCAAAATTATCTGGAGATACAATACCTAATTCAGGGATATAATTGGCAACTTTTCCAGGATCATCAATATCCTTTAACTCCTTATAAATACTGTCAATAATTTTTTGGTAGTTATCCATTGCTAAATTTTGTTCAAAATTACAAGATATAAAAGAATAAGAATTATAAAGTTTGTATAAAAATTAAAATCTCATCCTTAAAAAAGAAGGAATGAGATTTTAAT
>CAYPHE010000396.1:0-2464 GCA_964410075.1 uncultured Polaribacter sp. | reverse complement strand
CATGGAGATGCTTCTATTGCGGATGCAATGGTGCAAATTGGTCAGAAAGAATTGCTGATTGATATGCAAGGAAACTGGGGTAATATTTTAACAGGAGATAGAGCTGCGGCGTCACGTTATATTGAAGCTAGGTTGTCTAAATTTGCTTTAGAAGTTGTTTTTAACCCAAAAACTACCGTTTGGCAAGCTTCTTACGATGGTCGTAAAAAAGAACCTGTAAATCTTCCTGTAAAATTTCCATTGTTGTTAGCACAAGGTGCAGAAGGAATTGCGGTTGGATTATCCACAAAAATATTACCTCATAATTTTAACGAGTTAATAGATGCTTCTATAAAATATTTAAAAGGAAGAAGTTTTAAAATATTACCCGATTTTTTAACGGGCGGAATTGCAGATTTTTCTAATTATAGCGATGGAAAGCGTGGTGGAAAAGTTAGAGTTCGTGCAAAAATTGCGCAACTTGATAAAAAAACGCTGGTAATAACCGAAATTCCTTTTGGAACGACCACATCATCTTTAATAGATAGTATTATTAAAGCCAACGAAAAAGGAAAGATAAAAATAAAACGTATAGAAGATAATACTGCTGCCAATGTAGAAATTTTGGTGCATTTGCCTCCAAATGTTTCTCCAGATAAAACCATTGATGCATTGTATGCGTTTACCAATTGCGAGAATTCTGTATCGCCATTGTGTTGTATTATAGAAAACAACAAACCGTTGTTTATAGGTGTTTCTGAAATGCTTAAAATTTCTACAGACAATACTGTAGAATTGCTAAAAAGAGAACTAGAAATACAATTGAATGAACTAGAGGAACAATGGCATTTTGCTTCTTTAGAACGTATTTTTATAGAGAACCGAATTTATAGAGATATAGAAGAAGTAGAAACATGGGAAGGCGTTATTGAAGCAATTGATATTGGACTAAAGCCACATATTGCACATTTAAAAAGAGCGGTTACCAAAGATGATATTGTTCGTTTAACGGAAATTAGAATTAAGAAGATTTCTAAGTTTGATATTGACAAAGCCAAACAATTTATAGAAAGTTTAGAAGAAAAGATAGAAGGTGTTAAATTTCATTTAGCAAACTTAATAGACTTTGCTATAGATTATTTTAAAAACCTAAAAGACAAGTACGGCAAAGGAAAAGAGCGTAAAACCGAAATTAGAATTTTTGATGACATTGTGGCCTCTAAGGTTGCCATGAATAACGCAAAATTATATGTAAATAGAGAAGAAGGTTTTATAGGAACTTCTTTACGAAGAGACGAGTTTGTTTGCGATTGTTCTGATATTGATGATATTATTGTTTTTAGAAAAGATGGAAAAATGGTGGTTACCAAAATAGGATCTAAAACTTTTGTTGGTAAAGACATTATTCATGTTGCAGTCTTTAAAAAGAAAGACAAACGTACGGTATACAATATGATGTATAGAGATGGTGCTAGAGGGGCCAGTTATATGAAGCGTTTTAACGTAACTGCGGTTACTCGAGACAAAGAGTATGATTTGACCAACGGAAATAAGAGTTCTGTTGTACATTATTTTTCGGCAAACCCTAATGGAGAAGCAGAAACAGTTACGGTTAATTTACGAGCTGCTGGAAGTGTAAAAAAATTAAAGTGGGACATAAATTTTGCAGATTTAGCGGTTAAAGGAAGAGGGGTTCGTGGTAATACCATTACCAAATATCCGATTAAAAAAGTGGAGTTTAAAGAAGCTGGGGTTTCTACTTTAAAACCAAGAAAAATTTGGTTTGATGATGCGGTACAGCGTTTAAATGTTGATGAAAGAGGAGAGTTGTTGGGCGAATTTAAAGCGGAGGATAAATTATTAATTGTTACTCAAAGTGGAAAAGCAAAAGCGGTTAGTCCAGATTTGGCTATGCATTTTGAAGATGATATGATTGTCTTAGAAAAATGGAAACCAAACAAACCAATTTCTGCTATTTATTTTGATGGCGATAAACAACGTTATTATGTAAAACGTTTTTTAATAGAAACTACAGATAAAGAAGAAGTTTTTATTTCAGAACATCCTAAAAGTCAATTAGAAATTGTAGCTACGGATTTTAGACCAATGGCAGAAGTGGTATTTTCTAAACGCAGTTTAGAAAACATGGAAATAAATTTAGAAGAATTTATTGCAGTTAAAGGAATTAAAGCTTTAGGAAATCAATTGACAATAGATAAAATTAAGCAAGTTAACTTGTTAGATTCTTTGCCTTATGAGGAACCTGAAGAAGAAAAAACACAGGAAACAGAAGTAGAAGTAAAGGTTATTGAAGAAACATTACCAATAGATGTTCCTGTTGTAGAGAAAACAGAACCTAAAGAAAAGGATATTGAAACGAATTCAGCATTGAACAAAGAAGATAAAAAGAATGCATTGCTAAAAAAGGCAATTCAAAAGAAAAAAGAAAACACAGATGATGAGAATCAGCAGACGTTGTTTTAAA
>CAYPHE010000395.1:0-2467 GCA_964410075.1 uncultured Polaribacter sp. | reverse complement strand
AATGAAAAATGAAATGTTTTCAAAAAAAATAATTTAACCTTGACTACTGACTACTAAAGACTCATTACATATTGTTTTGGCGTTGTGCCAAACTTCTTTTTAAAAGCAGCTATAAAATGACTAGCAGTGCTGTAACCTACTTGAATACCAACTTCGTTTACATTATATTGATTACTTTCCAGTAACTTTCGAGCGTGTTCCATTTTATAATCGAATAAAAAACTATAAACAGTATCTCCGTAAATTTGTTTAAAACCTTCTTTTAGTTTCTTTATATTTAATCCTATTTCGTTTGCCAATTCTTGAAGACTTGGTGGATCTGCCATTTTATTAATAATAATTTCTTTGGCGTTTCTAATTTTTAATACATTTTGTTCATCAACTAAAAATGGACAGTATTCTCCAGCAACATTTTCTTCTTTTTGAAAATGTAAACTCAATAACTCGTAAACTTTTCCTTTTACATACAATTCTTTTACAGAACTATTAATATTAGAATTAATAATTTGTTGTAAAACTACTGTAACTGTTGGTTTTATTTCAGTATCGTCGTAATATTTCTTATTTGAATTTTCATCACTCAAAAAAGGAATATAATTTGATTCTTTAGAGAATAGTGAATGAAATTTATCAATAGAAATTAATAAAGAAACCAATGTTGTTTTAGGTTGAATATCTAAGTGAATAGGCAATTCTCTCTGAGGATTATATAGTAAAATAGATCTGCCATCTAACACATCAAAAGAATAACTTCCGTTATTGAATAAAAACTTAGAGTTTCCTCGCACACAAAAGTGCATTTGAATAAAACTGCTATCAATATTTCTCTCAAAATTCTCTGTTTCAGAGGTTTCATTTTGAAAGATTAATACTGTAAAACCTTTTTCAAGTTGAATTTCTTCTATAGTACTTTTGCCGACATTTTTAAGCATAGTTTTTATTTTGTAATAAACGCTATTTATTTAGAATGGTTCTATATTAAAAGCCTGTAAAGCCTTTAGAATGCTGCTAAAATACAGATTTTTAACTGTTTTTATAGTAAATTGGTTTTAAAATACTTGAATCGTTACTTATAGTACTTCTAGCGATATTTTTTTATAGTTGATATTTATAAATTTGTGGCATCTTTTTAAAAAGATAGCATGACAGGCACAGGGCAAGAGCAATTTTATAATATAGGTATAAGCTACAAAAAGGCTGACGCAGAAATGCGTGGTAAATTTTCTTTATCTAGAGAAAACCAAGTGGCCTTATTGCACAAAGCTAAAAAAACTGGTATTTCTGGAGCTTTTGTTATTTCTACATGTAATAGAACAGAAATATTTGGTTTTGCAAACAGGCCTTGTTTGCTAATGGAATTGATGTGCGAATTTTCTGAAGGTACTAATAATGAATTGGTAAACATTGCCAACATTAACAAAGATGAAGAAGCTATTCAACATTTATTTAAAATAGGTACTGGTTTAGATAGTCAGATTTTAGGAGATTATGAAATTGTTGGTCAGTTAAGAAAATCATTTCAACTAGCTAAAAACCTAAAAACTACTAATGCATTTACAGAAAGATTAATTAATAGTGTTTTACAGGCAAGTAAACGCGTTAAGAATGAAACCAAGTTAAGTTCAGGTACAACATCAGTTTCTTATGCTGCTGTTCAGTACATCATTAAAAATGTACCAGATTTTAACACAAAAAATATTTTAGTATTCGGTTTGGGTAAAATGGGGAAGCATACCTGTAAAAACCTTGCAGAATATACACAAAACAAATCGGTAACTCTTATAAATAGAACCGAAAATAAAACTACAGAGTTTGTAAACGAGCATCCTACAATACAGAAATCGGTTATTGAAAATTTACAAGCAGAAGTAGAAAAAGCAGATGTTTTAATTGTTTCTACGGGGGCAGATAAACCTACAATAACAAAAAAACATACTGTAAATAATAAAGAGTTATTAATTTTAGATTTATCAATGCCAGAAAATGTAAGTCACGATGTTTTAGAAAACGAAAACGTAACTTTGGTAAATGTTGATGAATTGTCTAAAATTACTGATGAAACTTTAGCCATTCGTTTAGCGGAAGTTCCTCTAGCGGAAAAAATTATTGAAACTCACAAAGTAGAATTTCAAGATTGGTTAAACCATAGAAAACTAACACCAGCTATTGCACTGTTAAAGCAGTCTTTAGAAACTATAAAAAATGACGAAATTAACTTTCAAAAGAAGAAAATTTCTAATTTCGACGAAGATCAAGCAGAAATTTTGACTTCAAGATTTATTCAAAAAATTACAACCCAATTTGTAAAGCACCTTAAAGATGAAAATACTTCTGTAACAGATAGTTTAGAAGTTATTCAAAAAGTCTTTCAAGCTAATTAAAACTTCATGCAAAAAATTATACGAATAGGAACTCGCGATAGTCAATTGGCATTATGGCAAGCAAAAAAAGTTCGTAGAGAGCTTGA
>CAYPHE010000394.1:0-2473 GCA_964410075.1 uncultured Polaribacter sp. | reverse complement strand
GAATTATTTGCTATGGGAGGATGCGATACTAATACCTATGCTCCTAAAGATGCTATTACAGGAACTGACTATAATTCTAGTGTGAATACACAAATAGATGATAGAAGTTGTACTTATGATTATAAACAATCTAGTTATGGATCTAGTTTTAATTGGGGTGGTTATAGGTTAACCAATGCTGATAATAATACAGGATTACAAACTAGAATGGAACGTACTACTTCAAAAGTTAATTACAGTAATGGTAAATTCCTTCAAATAAAAAGTACTGTTAGAATTTTAAATGCAGGTTCTGTAGATGACAATATAGCTGATAATGCTTTAAATGATGGAGATGGAACCTATATTGCGCAAGTAAAAGGAAAGCACACTAATTTAAGAACTGATAAAGGAGAATCTAGAGACCCAGCAATTGTTTTATTTATAGCAAAGCCTAAAAGACGAGATGGAGGAAAAGGTTCTATTATTAAAGAAAACGGTCAAGTAAAAGATTTTAAAATTTATGCTGAGCTAGTAAAGAAAAGAGGTGGTTCTGGTTCTTCTGGGAGAAGAATGGTTTACATTACAACAGTAAAACGTAATAGAGATTTTGAAGTTGATATAAGAACTGAATTTTATACTAGTAATGGCAGAAAAAGACAAAGAGTAAAATACACCATAAATGGAGTATCTAAAACGCATGAAATTTCAACGCAAAACACTCAAAGTCAAACGGCAGAGCCTGTAGAAACAAGAATACGTATGGGAGCATACAGATGTAAAGGCGCAACTGCTGAAATTTTATGGAAAGACAATTTAAGAGTATTTAAGAATTAATAAAAAAACTTAATTTAAAATTTAAACCCAAAGTAAATATTGCTTTGGGTTTATTTTTTTATTTTCTAATTTAATAAATTAGAAAATTATACTCTTTATTTAGTAGTGTTCTAATTATTATAGAAATCACGTTAAATACTTTACTAATTACTATTTATAAGATAGATACGTAAAAGGCTACTTCTGCATCTTGAGGGTTGCTTGCTTTTTCTCCATAAATTTCAAAATCTGCAGTATACGTTCTTTTTAAGTTAGATTGCCAAATTTTATTCCAATGATTAATAACCACTCCTTTAGATAAATCTCCTTTTGTAGTTGAAAAACTATAGTTACTACTTTCAATTTTTTTTGCAACCATACCTTTAGGGATTTCCTTTAAATGTGCTACTTTACAACCAATTATTGTAGTATAAGGTTTTGTAAAATCACCTTCATAATCCGTATACATCGAATAGATTTCTTCGTTTATTTTATTAGGTATTTTATGCAAAATACCTTCTTCCATAAATTTTTGCCATAGTGCAGGAATATCTGAAGCTGCTTTCATGTTTTCGTTAGTTGTTTTTACAGCAATACCAATAATGTTAAATGCTGGTAATGTTTTGTTTTCCATGATATTTGTTTTATTGTTTTCAGCAAAACTAGTATCAGGATGTGTCAAAGGTTTGTCAGGGGTAGTTGTATCTTTTTTAGAGCACTGTTTTAAATATTCTTCTAAAGTAATTTTATGTTGTGTAAAAGTTTCGTATGTAACAATTAAATTTAAAATTCTATCTATCCTAAAAGCTCTAAAATCTTTTCTATACCTACAAAAAGCAACTAAAATCCAGTTATTATTTGTAGTATATAAAGCAAAAGGCTCAATTAAGCGTTTACTTTTTTTATTTTCTAGAGATAAATAATTAATGTCTAAGATTGTAAAATTAGCAATAGCTGCTTGAATTTTTATGAGGTAATTACTGTAAAATAACTCTGATTTTTGCTGTCTTACTTGAATTCTTTCTGATAAAAATTCAGTTTTTTCTTTCTGTTTAGATTTTAAGACAGATTTTATTTTAGTAATTGCATTTTGGTATTCTTTTATAAAAGAAGCATCGTTATTTTGAATAATCAATTTCTCTGCAGTAATTAATGCATTGGCTTCGTTTTCGGTAAACATTACGGGAGGAAGTTTAAAACCTTTCATCATACTATAGCCTTTACCTTCTTCAGTAAGAACTGGAATGCCAGAGTCTTGTAAAGTCCTAATATCTCTATAAACGGTTCTAATGCTTACATTAAATTTTTCTGCAATTTGTGCAGCAGTAATAATACTTTTAGATTGAAGTAATGTTGTAATTTCTGTAAGTCTTACTAATCTTGGTTTATCATTTGGCATAGTGTAGTTTTCTTACATTTATATGTTACAAAAATACTACTTCACTTAATATCTCTCTTAACAAGTCTTTCATTTACTTTATAAGTAGTCTGATAATATCCTATTTTTCCATCATTGGAAATACTTTCAATAATAACCAACATCTCTCCAATATTATCATCATTATAGTATTCTACTTTGGCATTTCCATTTTTATTTAATTTTACATTAGGTTTCCAGAAAACTGTAGAACGTAAATCAGTTATATCCCAGTTACTTTTGACAAGATTTTCATGTTTT
>CAYPHE010000393.1:0-2474 GCA_964410075.1 uncultured Polaribacter sp. | reverse complement strand
AACCGTTGTAAAATATTAATAAAGTAAAAATGGAGTTGATGAAGAAACTAATATTTAAGATAACGCTATTGTTTACTATAGGTACAATAGGTCAAACTAACCATTTAATAAAAACTGACTATGGAACAATCCATTATAAAATTTATGGACAAGGGGCTCCAATTCTAATTATTAATGGAGGACCAGGGATGAATTGTGAAGGGTTTTCGTCCTTGGCTAAACTCCTAAATGACGATTACATGGTTATTCTATATGACCAAAGGGGAACAGGTAAGTCTAAGCTTAATAGTTTGAATTCAAACACTTTAAATATGGATTTACTGGTGGAAGATATTGAAGTCTTAAGGAAGCATTTAAAAATTAACAAATGGGCTGTGTTAGGACACAGTTTTGGAGGCTTTCTTGCTCAACATTATGCTTCAAAACATTCAAATAATTTGACAGGAATGATTCTCTCTGGTTCAGGTGGAATCGATATGGATATTTTTACCTATTTAGGAGCTAATTTTCACATTCGACAAAGCGCTCAAGAAAAAGATTCGTTAAATTATTGGAGAAATAAGATAAAAAAAGGAGACACTACTTATCTAGCTAAATATAAAGTTGGGAGATTTAGAGCACCTTTATACCTATATGGAGATAAATACATTGAAAAAGTCGCACATAGATTAACTCAAGGAAAACCTGAAATTAGTAAATTAATATTTCAAGATTTACATGAAAAAGATTATAACTGGAAAAATGCAATGTCTAAACTTGAGATTCCTGTTTTAATTATTCAGGGAAGACAAGATATGGTTGGTTCTGGAACTGCATATAAAGCCCATAATGTTTATAAAAACTCTAGATTAATATTTTTGAATGAATGTGGACATTATGGATGGTTAGAGCAAGAAGAAAGATATATTACAGAAATAAAATCTTTTGTAAAAAACCTAAATTAAAATACTGTAACAAGTAAATGATTTTAGAGTCTTTACTGAAACTCATTATGAAAGTAAAAAATAAACTTATTGTACTAATTGCCCTTCTTTTAACAATCTTTACCTCTAAAGCACAAATTGCCAACGACACCGAATTATACAAAAACATCATTAAAAAGGACAGTCTGTTATTCAATATTGGCTTTAATACTTGTGAAGTAAATCAGTTTGAAAAACATTTAAGTAGCGACTTTGAATTTTATCACGACAAAGGTGGTCAACAAAATAAAGTAGCATTTTTGAATGCGCTGAAGAATGGACTTTGTAAATCGCCAGACCAATATCAATCACGCAGAGAGTTATTGAATTACTCAACAAAAATATATCCGCTTTACAACAATAAGAAGTTGTATGCTGTTATTCAAACTGGAATCCATAATTTTTATGAAACCTTCAATAATGGAAAGGCACAATTTGCGAGTTCTGCGAACTTTAATCATTTGTGGCTTTTGGAAAACAATGATTGGAAACTCAAAAGAAGTTTAAGCTATAATCATAAGAATAAAAAGGAAATACAAACTAAAGATTTGTTCAATCCATTTGAGCTTAAAAAATGGCTAATAGCAAATGATATTCCAATCCTTGGACTTGGCATCATAAATAAAGGGCAGTTAGAGGAAGTTAAAGTAATAGGGAATCTAAACAAAAATAAAAAAGCACCTATCAACACCATATTTAATGTTGCTTCTTTAACAAAACCAGTTACAGCCTATATAGCTCTAAGGTTAGTAAGCCAAAACAAGTTAAGCTTGGACGAGCCAGTTTACAAATACTGGACTGACCCAGACTTAAAAGATGATGAAAGACATAAATTACTAACAATAAGGCACTTGATAAGTCATCAAACAGGCTTCCCTAATTGGCGTGATGGAAAGTTAAAATTTCAATTCACACCTGGAACAAAATACCAATATTCTGGAGAAGGCTTTGAATACTTAAGAAAGGTATTGGAAAGCAGGTTTAACAAGTCTCTAAGTGCATTAGCGTCAGAATTAATATTTGAACCTTTTAGTATGGAAGATACTAGGTATGTTTGGGACGATAAAATAGAAGAGCAAAGACTTTCTTTAGGTTTTGATAAAAGTGGAAAGAGTTACAAAGTTCATAAAAGAAAAGTGGCTAATGGAGCGGATGATTTACTCACAACAATAGAGGATTATGGAACGTTTTTAACAGCCGTATTAAATGGATATGGACTCTCTGAACACGTTTTCAAAGAAATGCAATCTAACCAAGTCAGTTCCCAAAAAGGAAAGCATTTTGGATTGGGATTTGAAAAATATGACTTCAGAGATGGCAATTTCGCACTTTCACACGGTGGCTCTGATAATGGCGTTCAAACCATTGTTTTTATCTTCCCTAAAACCAAACAAGGAATGTTGATTTTTACAAATGTTGATGATGGCTATAAAGTTTATGAGAGTTTATTAAGCCAATATCTTGGAGAATACGGAAAAGAAATTATTGAAATAGAAACTAAAAAGTAACTAT
>CAYPHE010000392.1:0-2477 GCA_964410075.1 uncultured Polaribacter sp. | reverse complement strand
TATTTAATTGTTTATCTAATGCAAAAGCACAAAGTGCGAATTTTCCTTTTTGTACCATAGAACCTAATTTAGGTGTGGTAAACGTACCCGATTTACGTTTGGAAAAATTAGAAGAATTGGTAGATCCTGAAAAGGTAATTCCTGCAACTGTAGAAATTGTAGATATTGCAGGTTTAGTAAAAGGAGCCAGTAAAGGAGAGGGGTTAGGAAATCAGTTTTTAGCAAATATTAGAGAAACTGATGCTATTTTGCATGTATTGCGTTGTTTTGATAATGACAATATTGTGCATGTTGATGGATCTGTAGACCCAATTAGAGATAAAGAAACGATTGATATTGAATTGCAATTAAAAGATTTAGAAACCGTACAAAAGCGTTTAGAACGCGTTAAAAGAACTGCTAAAACAGGTAATAAAGAAGCTCAGGTAGAATTAGAAATTTTATTGAAAATTGAAGCAACATTATTAGAAGGTAAATCGGTTCGTTCTTTAGAATTTTCAGACAAAGAAGAAGAGTTTGTAACACCACTTCAATTTATAACAGCTAAACCAGTTTTATATGTTTGTAATGTAGATGAATCTTCAGCAGTTTCTGGAAATGCTTATGTAGACAAAGTAAAAGAGGCTGTTGCTCATGAAAATGCAGAAGTTATTGTGTTAGCAGTAGGTACAGAAGCAGATATTACAGAGCTAGATGATTATGAAGAGCGTCAGTTATTTTTAGAAGATATTGGTTTAGAAGAAGCAGGGGTTTCTCGATTAATTCGTTCTGCATACAAACTATTAAATTTACAAACTTACTTTACAGCAGGAGAAAAAGAGGTTAGAGCATGGACAATTCCTGTTGGTTCAACAGCTCCACAAGCAGCAGGAGTTATTCATACCGATTTTGAAAAAGGTTTTATTAGAGCAGAAACCATTTCTTACGAAGATTATGAAAGTTTTGGTAGTGAGGCAAAAGTAAAAGAAGCTGGTAAAATGAGAGTAGAAGGTAAAGATTACATTGTTAAAGATGGTGATGTAATGCACTTTAGATTTAATGTTTAAAATTCTTTACGTTATGTTAATGTATAACTTTTTTTATATTATTTGATATTCTCTATTTTTGAAAAAAAATATTATGAAAAAATCTTTATTTGCCACAATAGTAGCTTTGTTCTTTTTAACAGTTACTAACGCTCAAGAATCTACTTTCGGTATTACTGCGGGTTTTAATAGTCTAACTAGTAGAATATCTTTTGATGGTGAATCACTTTCAAGTTCAGAATCTGGTTTTTTTGTTGGTTTATTTTCGGAATTTGTTACAGGTGAATTTACAAGTTTTCAACCTCAAATTAATTATGCTACCGTTTTTGTTGAAGAGGAAAGACTAAATGAATTAATTATTCCATTGATGTTAAAATACTATCCTTCAGAAAAACTTTACTTACAAGCTGGGCCTCAATTTGATTACATTTTAGATGATGATGCCGATGACGTTAATAAATTAGGGGTAAGTGTAGGTTTCGGAATTGGTTATGATATAAACAAAAGTATTTTTTTATCTGCTAGATATGCAATTGGTTTAAACAATAGAATAAAAACAGAAGATGATATTTTTTTCGAATTTGATACCGATTTAAAATCATATTTCAATAATTTTCAAGTTGGTCTAGGAATAAGATTTTAAAACTCATATTTAAAACTTAAACCCTGATAGTTTTCACCATAAAAATTTTGCTCCATTACAGGAGCAAAAGATACTTTAGAACCTTTCTTTTTGTGAAGTTCCGGCACCCAATAACCTACTAAAGCTCCTAATGTATAACCCAACATTACGTCAGTTAAAAAGTGTTGACCAGCTTCCATTCTAAAATAACCTACTGTAGCAGGTATTAAAGCGGCTCCAGCCCAAACATAAGGTATAGCTGATGAATCTGGATTAAAATCTTGAAATACTTTTGCTCCAAAAAACGTAGCGGTTGCAGTGGCTGCTACATGACCAGAATAAAAAGATCTTGTTGCAGTTACATTCTGTTTTCTTTCTAAATCAAAAGAGGTGTTATAAACATAAGGTCTAGCTCTTCTTGTAACTCCAGCGGTTATAGTAAACAAAGCTGCAGTTGTTGTTAAACTTTCAAAATATAAACCAAATAACTGTCCTGAGTGATCATTTGCTTTTTTATCAAATAATAATGCAAAAGGAGCTGCAAAAGATAACGCGAATGGTATATCGCTTATATCATTAGCTTTAGAATTGTAATTACCAGCAACCCATTTATCCATAAAATTAATATCATCAATAGCATTTATTTTACTTGCAATTTCAGCTTCAGAAAAACCCTCTTTTTGATTAATAATATACAATCCAGCAGCAGTACCAGCAATAGCAGTTCCTGTCCAAATTCCATCTTTTTTCCAACTCCACTCATAAGGAGAGTTAGATTTTTGTGCGTTTAAAATTGAAGTAAAACAAAGTAATACGAATAAAGTCTTAAA
>CAYPHE010000391.1:0-2479 GCA_964410075.1 uncultured Polaribacter sp. | reverse complement strand
GTTGGTGCTGCTTCTGAAGTAGAAATGAAAGAAAAGAAAGATAGAGTTGACGATGCTTTACACGCTACAAGAGCTGCTGTTGAAGAAGGTATTGTTGCTGGTGGTGGTGTTGCTTTGGTTAGAGCTAAAAAAGTATTAGAAAAATTAACTACAGAAAACTTAGACGAAACAACTGGTGTTCAAATTGTAAATAAAGCTATTGAATCTCCTTTAAGAACTATCGTAGAAAACGCTGGTGGTGAAGGTTCAGTTGTTATCAATAAAGTTTTAGAAGGTAAAAAAGACTTTGGTTATAATGCAAAAACAGACGAATATGTTAATATGTTAGATGCTGGTATTATAGATCCTAAAAAAGTGACACGTGTGGCTTTAGAAAATGCGGCTTCTGTTGCAGGTATGATTTTAACTACAGAGTGTGCTTTAGTAGACATTAAAGAAGATGCTCCTGCTGGTGGCGGAATGCCTCCAATGGGTGGTGGAATGCCAGGAATGATGTAGTAATGAATCGCCTCAGATAATAATTTTTTCATACCTGTTTTCTTATAACATTTTGAAAAAATTGTAAAAATTAAAAATCCGTTTTCAATTACGAAAACGGATTTTTTTGATTTGGATTTTTAAGTTTTTCACTTAGATTTCTCTACTAGGGCCTACTACTTATCTATGTAACTTGTTAAAGTATTAGGGTACTTTTCTAAAATAAAATTATTGAATTCTAATGTAGATTTTATCATAGCAATATCTTCTAAAACCCGCTTTTTTAAAGTTTTAGAAACACTGCTTTTATTTTGAATTCCTTTAAAAGGATTTTCCATTATGCCTATAAGGTATTATATACTTCTACTATTTTAGTTTTTGCACGTTTAATTCTCATTTTAACTGCACTTTGACCAATGTTTAAATGGTTTTGTATCTCTTTAATACTCATATCATCTTGATATTTCATTAACAGAATCATTTTTTCAGAGGCGTCAACTAATTCTAACGCACTTTTTAGTTTTTTAGATTTTAAGTTTAGGATATGAGAATCGTCTACTTCTTCTAAAAAATCTATTTCTCTAATATTATCCGCTGCTACAGTTACTTTTTCTTGTTTCTTATAAGCATTTCTTTGTACATAGTTTACACAAAAATTATATGTAAAAGAATACAACCACGTAGAAAACTTAGAGTTACCTTTAAAAGTATTTAATTTAATAAATAAATGAACAAAAACATCGTGCATTAAATCTTCTGCTTCTTCCTTACTTTTTGAAAAACTATAACACTTGTTATAAACTACCTGAGAAAAACGATCATATAACTCAGCAAATAACTTTGCATTATTTGTTTTTATTATGTTTTCTACTAACTCTTCATCTAAAAGCTTTGGTTTTGCAAGAAGTATTTCCATCGATCATTAATTTTATGACACAAAGAAATTAAAGAAGTCACATTTTATTTTAACAAAAAAGTTGAATGGTAATTAAAAATCGGTAAATGGCAAAAAATTGTCTTTTAACTAAAAAAAAGCTTTTTTTGAAAAAAAAGTAATTTGTTTTGTAACAAAACGTTTTATTTCTGCGTATAATAAATTGTAGCGTTTATATGAATCCTTTAAAAGTCACAAAAATTAGATGAGACAACTTAAGATTACAAAGCAGGTAACTAACAGAGAAACTGCATCGTTAGACAAATATTTACAAGAAATTGGTAAAGTAGATTTAATTACAGCTGATGAAGAAGTAGAATTAGCACAGCTTATAAAAGCAGGTGATCAAAGAGCATTAGAAAAATTAACGAAAGCCAATTTACGATTTGTTGTATCTGTTGCGAAGCAATACCAAAACCAAGGATTAACATTACCAGATTTAATAAACGAAGGAAATTTAGGTTTAATAAAAGCGGCAAAACGTTTTGATGAAACCAGAGGTTTTAAATTTATATCGTATGCTGTATGGTGGATTCGTCAATCTATTTTACAAGCGTTAGCAGAGCAATCTCGTATTGTACGTTTACCGTTAAATAAGATTGGTTCTATTAATAAGATTAACAAGATGTATGCCTTTTTAGAGCAAGAAAATGAGCGCCCACCAAGTGCTGAAGAAATTGCTAAAAAATTAGACATGACTGTTAGCGACGTAAAAGAATCTATGAAAAATTCTGGACGCCATGTATCTATGGATGCTCCATTAATTGAAGGAGAAGATTCTAACTTATACGACGTTTTAAACTCTGGAGAGTCTCCAAACCCTGACAAAACTTTATTACACGAATCTTTACGAATTGAAATAAACAGAGCGTTAGAAACATTAACGCCACGTGAAGCTGATGTTGTAAAATTGTATTTTGGTTTAGGTGAACACCAACCAATGACTTTAGAAGAAATTGGTGAAACGTTTGATTTAACAAGAGAACGTGTTCGTCAAATTAAAGAAAAAGCAATTAGAAGATTAAAACACACTTCTAGAAGTAAAATTTTAATGACGTATTTAGGATA
>CAYPHE010000390.1:0-2479 GCA_964410075.1 uncultured Polaribacter sp. | reverse complement strand
AAATGCCAATTATTTGAATACTAATTGTTGCGCTAAGAATTGAACCTTTCGACTTTGCTCAAGACAATCTATCTATTTTGAGCTCTTTTGAGGAACGAAAAAAGCGAGTAGTGAAAGCCTGTTAAAGCACACCAAAAAATTAACTATTCGATAATTTTTATAAAATCTTCGAAAGCCACGTAATAAGGCTGATTTTTAAAAACTGGATTTTCTACACTTTCTGCATTGGCAATTCCAACACCAGCAAACCATACTTTTGCATTGTTTTTCTTTGCATGTTGCTTAAAGGTTTCCATCCAAACCGTATCGTACTCGTTTGGATTTTGAATATTATTAGAAGCTTTTACCAATACAAAAATGGTGGGTTCTCCTTTTTTAAATAACACGAATTGTGGGTGACGTTTTAGTGTACTATTAATCGCCTGAAATTCGTAGCCCATTTTTTCGAGCTTTTCGCCAACAATATTCATGGCTAAATTATGTAACTCTTGTGCGGTTAAAA
The DNA here is from genome assembly GCA_964410075.1 of uncultured Polaribacter sp. Classification (GTDB taxonomy): domain Bacteria; phylum Bacteroidota; class Bacteroidia; order Flavobacteriales; family Flavobacteriaceae; genus Polaribacter. Next base: position 1,977 of record CAYPHE010000390.1, on the reverse strand, counting down.
CTTGCATTTTAATGAAACTAAATTTTAAGGAATCTTGATAAAGACGAACTTAAAATTCTAAGTTGAATTAGTCCCGATTTTATATGGGGATATTATATTCTATATAAGAAACTTAAAATTTTATCGTTTTCAATAGACTCAGACTAACTCTTTGTCCTTACTTTTTCTTATTCCTTTTGTTATAATTCTTATCTCCTCTAGTTTTTGGCTTCTTGTATTTTTTTGCAATTTCTCTTCTGTAAGAACCTCCTAAATTTACCTTTTGGTTTTTTTCACTTTTTTCATGAAAAGCAGGTCCAGGAACATATTCTAGTTTTTGTCTATTTCTAGATTGTTCTCTTTCCTCTTTAGGGCGTTCATCTTCAGTTAACTCCTTAGAAATCTCAACATCTTCTGGTAAAGCAATAACAGGAATTTCCATTTGCATTAATTCCTCTATTTGCTGCTTAGCTTCTTGTTCTTTTGCTGTTGAAAAAAGCAAGGTTTTTCCTTGTTTTTTTGCACGACCTGTTCTACCAATTCGATGCATATAATTTTCTGGATACAAAGGGGTATCAAAATTAATAACATGAGAAACCTCCTCGAAATCTAAACCACGAGCCATTACGTCTGTTGCTACTAAAATTCGGTTTTTACCTTCATCGAATTGGCGAATGGAACGCACTCTGTAATTTTGTGTTTTGTTGGAGTGAATTAAACAGATTTCTTCTTTAAAAGCTTCTTCTAAATGTTTAAATAATAAATCTGCTGTTCTTTTAAAAGCTACAAAAATTAATACTTTTGAAAATTCTTGTTTGTCAATTAAAAAATGACGTAACAAATTTACTTTGGTAAAAAAATTAGGCACATCGTAGGCTTTCTGCTCTATATTTTCTAGCGGAGTACCACTAACAGCAATGGCTATTTTTTGAGGATTTTTAAAGAAATCGTAGATCAGATTTTCTACATCTTCCGTCATGGTTGCAGAAAACAAAATATTTTGTCTTCGTTCTGGAATCACTTCAAAAATATTCATCAATTGAAAACGGAATCCTAGATCAAGCATTACATCTACTTCATCAATAATTAACTTTTGAATGGTTTTTAGCTTTAAAGCATTGCTTAATGCTAAATCATATAATCGCCCTGGAGTTGCCACAATAATGTCTTGCCCTTGCAAAATGGCTTGTTTTTGAGTGTTGATATTTGTGCCACCGTAAACCCCTAAAACTCGAACATTAATGTATTTGGCTAATTTTTCAATTTCGTCTACAACTTGTAAAACCAGTTCCCTTGTTGGTACTAAAACCAAAATTCTAGGATGCTGTTGCTTAGAAAATTTTAAATCTCTTAAAACAGGCAACATGTAAGCAAAGGTTTTTCCTGTTCCAGTTTGCGCAATACCCACTACATCTTTGCCCGATCTAATTACAGAAAAGGCCTGCTCTTGTATCGGTGTAGGTTGCACAAACTCTAAATCGTCTAGTGCATAATGTAGCTGTTTGGATAAATCTAAATCTTGAAACGTCATTGCCAAATTTTGTGCAAAGATAAGTTATTGTTTGGTGGTTTCTGTTTGTATCGTTTCTATTGTTTTAGGAGAAAGTTATTCCTTAGTTTTGTAACGAATTTTAGAATAATGATTACAGATACCCATACACACTTATATTCTAGCCAATTTAAAGAAGATCAAACCGAAATGATGCAGCGTGCAAAAGATGCTGGGGTTTCTCGTTTTTTTGTTCCCGCAATCGATTCTTCTTATGCAGAAGGTATGTTTCAGTTAGAAAAAAATTATCCAGAAAATGTTTTTTTAATGATGGGACTACACCCTTGTTATGTAAAAGAAAATTACCAAGAAGAATTGGCTTTTGTAAAAAAGTGGATTGATAAAAAAGAGTTTTACGCCATTGGAGAAATTGGTATTGATCTGTACTGGGATAAATCTACTTTGCAAATACAACAAGACGCTTTTGTAACTCAAATTAATTGGGCAAA
>CAYPHE010000389.1:1279-2499 GCA_964410075.1 uncultured Polaribacter sp. | reverse complement strand
CAACTAACAACTAACAACTAACAACTAACAACTAACAACTAACAATTTTACCATTTTGCAACAGAGGCATTAAAAATATCTTGAGAGATTCTTTCTAAAATTTCTTCATAAGCAGCTTCTAGTACTCCACCTGAAAGTTGTTGACTTGCACCATAATCATAATAAAAAGAGAAACTTTTTTCAAAGTTATCTTCTTCAACTAATTTGTTTTCAAACTTAACCTCAATGGTAACGGTTAGTCTGTTTTGAGCAGCGGTTTGGTTAGAAGTAGCTGTCATTGGTGTAATTCTGTAACCGGTAATTTCTCCACTAAAATATAAGTCACCGTTGTTTTTTGTTGGTGTTAAATTGGTTTGTTGTAAGAACAAATCTTGAAGTTGTAACGTAAAACGCTGACTTAATGTAGGTTCAACTAACGGCGCTCTATTTGGGAAAAAATCTACTTGTAGTGTTTTTGCTTTTCCAACGTTACCTCCTGTAAAAGAGTAAAACTTACAAGCAGAAAAACTAGCCGCTATTATAATTATAAAAACAAGGTTGATGTATTTTTTCATTTAAAATGTTTTAGTATCAAATAATCAATAACTAAAGATCGTATTGTTTTATTTTACGATAAAGGGTTCTTTCAGAAATACCTAGCTCTTTAGCAGCTAATTTACGTTTGTTATTGTTTTTATCTAACGATTTTTTTATCATTTCAATTTCCTTTTCTTGAAGCGATAAATTTTCGTCTTCTTCAATAGTTTCAATAAAATCGTAATTTTTTTCCTCTTGTGTTGTATTTTGAGGAATATTTAATACCTCAATATCGTGTTTTTCAAGCTCATTTTTACCATAAATTTTTTCTAGTAATTGATGGTTTTCTTCTTGAACGTCTTCAATACTATCATGTTTCATCAAATCTAACGTTAATTTTTTTAAATCGTTAATATCATTACGCATATCAAATAGTATTTTATACATAATGTCTCTTTCTGATGAAAAGTCATTTTCTTTTTTGCTTCCGCCAACAATTGCGGGTAAATTGCCTTTATTGTCTGGAAGGTACTGCCTTAATTTATTTGCAGAAACCATTCGGTTTTCTTCGATAACAGAAATTTGTTCCGCTAAATTTTTTAATTGTCTAATGTTTCCTGGGAAATGATAGTTTAGCAGAACTCCAACAGCTTCTTCATCTAAACGAATAGAAATCTCATCTTTAAAAGCGATACGTTCTATGG
>CAYPHE010000389.1:0-1269 GCA_964410075.1 uncultured Polaribacter sp. | reverse complement strand
ACTAAACGAATAGAAGGCATTCTGTATTTTTGAGAAAAAACTCAAGCAAATTATCGAAATAGTAGATGAATATCTTTATTACGCTCTCGTAAAGGAGGTAATTGAATTTCTACAGTACTTAACCTGTAATACAAATCTTCTCGAAATTTGTTTTTTTCGATAGCAGATTGAATGTTTACATTAGTAGCAGCAACAATTCTAACATTTGTTTTTAATACTTTAGATGAACCTACTTTTAAGAATTCACCATTTTCTAAAATACGTAATAAACGAACTTGAGTAGTTAAAGGTAATTCGCCAACTTCATCTAAAAAAATGGTTCCGCCGTCTGCTACTTCAAAATATCCTTTCCTGTCTTGAGTAGCTCCTGTAAACGATCCTTTTTCATGACCAAACAATTCACTATCAATAGTTCCTTCTGGAATAGCACCGCAGTTTACGGCAATGTATTTTGCGTGTTTTCTATGTGATAAAGAATGAATAATTTTAGGAATATTTTCTTTACCTACACCGCTTTCTCCTGTAACCAAAACAGAAATATCTGTAGGAGCAACACGAACCGCTTTTTCTAAAGCACGATTTAAATGTATATCGTTTCCGATAATACTAAAACGTTGTTTTATTGATTGTAAATTTTCCATAAGCCCCTTTTAATTTCCCCAAAGGGGAAAAATATTGTATTTTATAGTTTAATGTTTTTAATAATTTAAACTTTTCTCATTATAGAAACTCTTATTTAAAAAAGAATCTAAACCACTAATGTTCCTTAAAACAAAATATTTTTTATATTCTTTAATTGACTTTATTTTATCCCATTCAATAAATGATTGAACAGATTTACTATTGGTTTTTATGCCTAATTTATTATATATAATAGTTGTTTCTTCTTGAAGTAAAAAGTTTTTTTTAAAGCTACTTTTTAGTTTAAAATAAAAAGATAATGGAAAAATTATAAAAACCGTAATTGGAAGTATCATATTAAAAATAGGAATTCTATTTTCATAAATTTCCATTTTAAATATGTGTAATAAATTAAAAATTAACATAATTGAAGCAATTAATATTACTAACCAAGTTCTCCAAGATTTTAATATTTTTTGCTTTATAGGTAAGACAAAATCCTCAAAAGTGTAATTAACTTTAATTATTATATCTTTTTCCATTTTTTTAAATGCTCTTTTTTCTCTTCCCTTTGGGAAGGGTTAGGGATGGGCTTTTAATTGTTATCAGAAAATTCAACAGCTGTTCCTTTTAAAGTACCAGATGTAC
>CAYPHE010000388.1:0-2507 GCA_964410075.1 uncultured Polaribacter sp. | reverse complement strand
CCATACAAAGGAAAACGAAATTCAAAAAACGGATCAAACCAATCTTCTTTAAATTTATAGCCTGCCTTATTTAGTTGACTTACAATGTCTTTAATATCTTCTCTTACAAAATGTTCAATCAAAAATTTATCATGCAGTTCTGTACCCCATCTTACCAAATTGTGTTCGTAAGGTTTTTTCCAAAACCAAGAAACTAAGGTTCTTACCAATAAATTTTGCATTAAACTCATTTGGGCATGTGGTGGCATGTCAAAACCTCTTAATTCAAGAATTCCTAATCTTCCTGAGGAAGAATCTGGGGAATATAATTTATCAATACAAAATTCAGCTCTATGCGTATTTCCTGTTAAATCGGTTAATAAATGTCTAAACAATCGATCTGTTAACCAAAAAGGAACTTCACCATCTTTAGGTATTTGACTAAAAGCAATTTCTAGTTCATACAAACTATCATGTCTGGCTTCATCTACCCTTGGTGCTTGACTTGTTGGACCGATAAATGAACCAGAAAATAAATAAGACAACCCTGGGTGATGCTGCCAAAAAGTTAATAAACTTCTTAACAAGCTTGGTTTTCGCAACAAAGGACTGTCTTTTGGAGAAACCCCACCTAAAGTAACATGGTTTCCTCCACCAGTTCCTGTATGCTTACCATCTAACATGAATTTTTCGGTACCTAATCTGGCTTTTTTAGCTTCTTTATAAATAGTAAATGTAGTTTCTTTTAAGTCTTTCCAGCTTTTAGAAGGATGCACATTTACTTCAATTACTCCCGGATCTGGGGTAATTTTCATAGACTCTAAACGATTGTCGTGAGGCGGACCGTAACCTTCTAAAACTACGGGAATTTCTAATTGTCTTGCGGTTGCTTCTATAGAAGCCAATAAGTCTAAATAATAAGATGCGTCTTCTAAAGGAGGTAAAAATAAATGTAATTTCTCATCTCTAACTTCTGAGCATAATGCCGTTCTTACAAAATAATTTGGCATATTTTTAGGAACGCCATTTTCTATAAAGTCTTTGTAACGTTTAGATACCATTTGTCTAAAACTTGGCAAACGTTTCTTTTTAGAAAATAAATCGGGTTCGTAAATAGGAAAAAGTTCGTGTTCTGGTTTTTGTTGTAAAGAGTTTAGTGGCAAACGCAAACCTACAGGAGAATTTCCTGGAGTTAAATAGATATGATTTCTTCTAAATGTCCATTCGCTACTAAACCATTTTCCCTCGGTTTTATTTAAAGGAAGCACATAGCCTACAGGTTCTGAGACTCCATTTTCTAAAATTTCTGTAATTTTTTGTTGAGCTAAAGACGCATCCTTATCTTCTTTAGGATTATAATCAACAGGCATATTACCCTGTTCATACATTAGTAAAAAAGCATCTTCAAATGTTGGTTTTATATGATTTGATGTTACTCCTAAATACTTTGTTAAGGTTTCTAAAAATAAAATGTCTGCATTTTCAGGAAGCGCTGTTTTAGGAGCTAAAGCAGCTAGTAAGTTTGGGTTGAACCATATTTTTCTACCATCTTTTCGCCAACATAATTCTATAGACCATCTTGGTAAAGGTTCTCCTGGATACCATTTTCCTTGTGCGTGATGTAAAAATCCACCTTCGGTAAAATTATCTAAAAAGCGTTTGGACAAATCTGCTGCTAATTTTCGTTTGTGTGCTCCATCTGCAGCAGTATTCCATTGCTCACTTTCCATATCATCTATAGAAACAAAAGTAGGTTCGCCACCCATAGTCAAACGAACATCATTTTTTTGCAATTCTTTTTCTACTTTATTGCCTAGCTTATCAATAGCTTTCCACTGTTCTTCAGTATATGGTTTGGTAACTCTTGGCGATTCTAAGATTCTTTTTACAGAGTTTTCAAATTCAAACGTTGTTTCGCAAATGTCTGATAATCCGTAAACAGGCGCAGCACTTTCAAAAGAAGGTGTACAAGCTAATGGAATATGTCCTTCTCCAGCTAATAAACCAGAAGTTGCATCAAAGCCAATCCAACCTGCACCAGGAATATAAACTTCTGCCCAAGCATGTAGATCTGTAAAGTCTTCAGCAGGACCAGATGGTCCGTCTAAAGATTGTTCATCTGATTTTAACTGCACCAAATACCCAGATACAAAACGTGCTCCGAAACCTAAATGACGCAACGCTTGCACAAATAACCATGCATAATCTCTACAAGAACCATTTTTTTGACCAAGTGTTTCTTCACAACTCTGTACACCAGGTTCCATTCGAATATTATAATTTAAATACTCGTAAATTTTTCTATTAATGTCTATTAGAAAATAAATTGTCTTACGAGGTGTCATATCTAAAGACTTTAAAAAGTCTTTTAATAATGGACCGTTTTCAGTAACCTCTAAATAAGGTAAGAGTTCTTTTTTTATTGTTTCATTATATTCAAAAGGAAACTCTTCTGCGGCTTCTTCAACAAAAAAATCAAACGGATTTATGGTTTTTAAATCGGCAATAATTTCTACATCAATAGAAAG
>CAYPHE010000387.1:0-2516 GCA_964410075.1 uncultured Polaribacter sp. | reverse complement strand
GCCATTTCACGTTCTGAGTTAGATCCTTTTTCACGAATTATGGCAGCTTTAGGTCTTTTTTTACCAGTTTCAGGCAATTTACCCGTAAAATTCTCTGGAAATGTATAATTTAAAGGTTGACTTTTATAATTATCAAATCTATCTTGAGCTAAATTATTAGCAGTTTGTTTTTGGTCTAATAAAAATGATGTTTTGTACCAAACATCTCTTAATTGAGCAACATCAAAAGAGAAGTTGTCTTCATTGTTTTTAATGTTTACTATTCCTGAATTATTTGCAGTTCCAATATTGAAAAATTCGATATTGTTTTCTGATAAAACAGTTTCTACAGAAGCGTCTGCTTGGAAAACTATTCCTGAATTTTCTGCAAATAACACTTTTATAGAATCTTCTTCGTGTAAAGAAGAAATATCAAAATCTGCTCCTAAATTTACATCAGCAAAAGACATTTCTAGTAAAGTGGTAATTAATCCACCAGAGGCAACATCATGACCAGCAGTAATTTTATCTGCTTTAATTAAGTTTTGAATGGTATTAAAAACGGTTTTTACGTAAGCTGCATTCTTTACATCCGGAGCCTCATTTCCAATAGTATTTAAAACCTGATTGAAAGAACTTCCTCCTAATTTAAAATCGTCTTGAGAGATATTTATATAATAAATATTTCCTCCGTCAACTTGTAAAACAGGCTCTACAACTTTAGCAATATCATTACAGTTTGCAGCTGCAGAAATAATTACAGTTCCTGGAGAAATTACATCTCCATCAGGATATTTTTGCTTCATCGAAAGCGAGTCTTTACCTGTAGGAACGTTAATGCCTAAGTCAATTGCAAATTCAGAAACTGCTTTTACAGCTTTGTATAAACGTGCATCTTCACCTTTGTTTTTACAAGGCCACATCCAGTTTGCAGAAAGTGATACAGAAGCTAAATTGTCTTTTAAAGGAGCCCAAATAATATTGGTTAAAGACTCTGTAATAGAGTTTCTACTACCAGCTTCTGGGTGAATTAATCCAGAAATAGGAGAATGCCCTATTGAGGTAGCAATTCCTTCTTTTCCTTTATAATCTAACGCCATAACACCAACATTGTTTAATGGAATTTGTAACGAACCAACACACTGTTGTTTCGCAACTTTACCACCAACACATCAGTCTACTTTATTTCTTAACCAATCTTTACAAGCTACAGCTTCTAATTGTAAAACTTGCTCTAAATAGATTTGTAAATTCTTGGTTTTATAACGTGGGTTTTTGTAATTTCTTTTAACAGAATTGTCTGTTAAGATGGTTTTAGGAGAAGAACCAAACATGTCTTCCATTGCCAAATCCATAGGTTTGTCACCTTTGGTTTCCGATTCGAAAGTAAAACGATCATCACCAGTAACATCACCAACGGTATACATTGGAGAACGCTCTCGTTCTGCAATTTTTTGTAACGTTTCTGTATGTTTTTCGGCAATTACTAATCCCATTCTTTCTTGAGATTCGTTTCCAATAATTTCTTTAGCAGATAATGTTGGATCACCAACAGGTAACTTGTCTAAATCTATTTTTCCACCTGTATCTTCTACCAATTCAGACAAACAATTTAAATGCCCACCTGCACCATGGTCGTGTATAGAAACAATAAAATTCTCATCACTTTCTACCATTCCACGAACCGCATTTGCTGCACGTTTTTGCATTTCTGGATTAGAACGTTGTACTGCATTTAATTCGATTCCTGAAGCAAATTCTCCAGTATCTGCAGAAGAAACAGCAGCACCTCCCATACCAATTCTATAGTTTTCTCCACCAAGAATTACAATTTTATCACCAGCTGTAGGCGTATCTTTTAAAGCTTGCTCTGCTTTTCCATAACCAATTCCACCAGCTTGCATAATTACTTTATCAAAACCTAATTTTCTAGGTGCAGCCTCACTTGAAGCTGCATTTTCTTCGTGTTCAAAAGTTAATACAGAGCCTGTAATTAAAGGTTGTCCAAATTTGTTTCCAAAGTCAGAAGCTCCATTAGAAGCTTTTATTAAAATATCAATAGGTGTTTGGTATAACCACTTTCTAGCTTCAAACTTTTGTTCCCAAGGTCTGTTTTCTTCTAAACGAGAATATGAAGTCATGTATACTGCAGTTCCTGCCAAAGGTAAAGAACCTTTACCACCAGCGAGTCTATCTCTAATTTCTCCACCAGAACCAGTTGCAGCCCCGTTAAACGGCTCTACAGTTGTAGGAAAATTATGCGTTTCTGCTTTTAAAGAAATTACAGAATTAAAATTTTTGGTTTCGTAAAAATCTGGTTTATCTGCTGTTTTAGGAGCAAATTGTTCCACTTTTGGTCCTTTTATAAACGCAACATTGTCTTTATAAGCAGAAACAATATCGTTAGGATTTTGTTGAGACGTTTCTTTTATCATTTTAAATAAAGAAGTTGGTTGTTCTTCTCCATCAATAACAAAAGTTCCGTTAAATATTTTATGACGACAGTGTTCTGAGTTTACTTGACTGAATCCAAAAAC
>CAYPHE010000386.1:0-2522 GCA_964410075.1 uncultured Polaribacter sp. | reverse complement strand
TCAAAACTATCGCTACTAAACAAAAAAAGACTACGGAAAACCGGAATCATTTAAATTACTTTAATAGTTTTTCAATTTAAAATATTATAAAATACTAAGTCTGGTAAATATAACTAAGGTTACTTTTGAATGAAAGGCAACTATATAGTACTACTTCTAGTTATATGGTTCTTCTAATAGCCTTTTATCTATTTCTAAACTTTCTTTGTATTCTAAAGCCTCTGCTTTCATTGTCCAATGTGTTTCCAAATTAAAAGTATCAACTTTGGCTTTAATTTCACTAATTGGAATTGAGAAAAATTCCTTTCTATGGTTTACTTTATTAACTCTTTGCAAGTTAAAAGTTTCGTGTAATTCTTTTTCTAATTTTGGTGCATCTTCAGAATGAATCATTGCATGAATATCAAATGTAAAGGGGACGGACGCATCTCCTAATTCTTTAACTCTATCTAATGGCTCTAACCTTCTTGTAAGTCCTATTTTAAATATATTTTCTCCAAATGAACCTACATTAGAAATAATGTAAACATGTCCTCTTTTCGTTTGTTGAGCCATAGACATAGCTCTTTTTCCTTTCTCTTCTGCTGTTAGTAACTTTTGCTTAATTTCTTCTAGTTCTAGTTCAAACTTTGCTCTGTCTTCATCTGCAACTTTCAATAATTTAGCTTCAATTTCTTTTCTTGCTTTTTCAAGCATTTTCTCTTCTTTTTCGGCTTCTTTTCTTGCTCTTTCAAAGTCCCTTCTTGCTTTTTCTTCTTCTCGAATAGCTTCTCTTATTTCTCTTTGTTCTTGTAAATCTTGTTTTTTTATTTCATGAACAGTAACTGCTAGTTTTAACTGTTCTAAAATAACTTTATAATATCTATCTGTAATTCTTGCGTTTCTAAACGCTTTACCATTATGGTTAACCAAGCGAAAAGCATCTTTAAGTGATTGTTGAAGTTTACCATAATTATCATGTTTAACTTTAGACATTATAGTATCTACTTTTCCATTAAATGCATCTAAAACAAATTCAATCGCAGTTGTTCTTCTATAAGTTTCAACATAGTCACATTCTGCAACTTCATTATTTTTTATCATAGATTTTATAAGTACTCTAATTTGTTTAAGGTCTTGACCTGCTTTTTTATGATTATATTCTTCTGCCAAATTATCTAAAAGAGAATAATTCGGAATTAAATATTCATCTCCATAACCTTTTATTATGTTCTTCATTGCTTTTACAGTTTTTTGATACTGTTCAGCTTTATTTTTTGCTTCCCAAGCTTCTCCTGCTATATTTTTTGCTTTTAGATTAGCTTCGCTTTCTATTTTATTTGCAATTTTGTGAGCATTTTTTAATATAATTTCAGCTCTATTTTTTGTTTCAGTAGCTTTTTCTCGTGCTTCTTTTCTTATTAAATTTGCTTCTGATTTTGAAGTTATAATAACTTCTTCCATTTCAATTTTAGTTTTTGCTATCTTTTTTTCAATGTTTTTGGAAATTATTTTTAGCTCTTCTTCAATATTTCTAATAGGCTCATATTTCTTTAAATATTCTGTAGATTCTTTATAAATTAAAAAATATTTTTTTTCTTTTTCTAATATTTGATTTAGACTTTTATTTTCTTTCTCCTTATTCCTTATCTCTTGCCTTAAGATCTTATTTTCTCTCTCTTTTCTCTCTTTTTCTTTATTTATTGAAGATTTTTTTGAGAGTAAAACAAGAATAATTACAATACAAACTATTAGTACAAATACCATTTTCTATTTCATTTTTTTTATTAAAAAATTACTTAAATTAACCCAAAATCTTTAGCAATAGCTACTAAATGTGTAGGATTATTGGCATTAAAATGTTCTTTTAAAAATTTAATTCTTTTTTCTATAGAACTTTTCCCAGAGGGTTTTATATCGTTTTCTTTAAATAAAGTCGGTAAGTTTTCTTGAGAGTTTCCTTCTGCTAAATATTTAATGATATTTACATCATATGTTGTAATTTCTATAGCATTTTTTGGATGAATAGCGGTTTGTAAATCTGGAGAAATGTAAAAATTATTTGTTGCTGAAATTTTATGAATTGCTTTTAGCAGTTCTTTTTGTCCGTCTCTGTTTTTCCAAACGTAGGCATTTATTTTACAATTACTGTATAAATTTTGAATAACAAAAGGTTTGTCTTCAATAGAAAAAACAATAATTTTTAGTGCTGGAAAAGCTACTCTTACTTCTTCTATAAGTGCTTCTCCTGAGCCTATTTTTTGAGGATTGTGATCTTTAATAAAAGACAAGTCAGAGATTAACAAATCAAAAGGACGTTCTTGCAAATTGGCCTCTTTTAATTTTAAAAGCGCTTCATCACAATAAGAAACATGAATTATTTCTGGAATTTCTAAAGATTCTAATGCGGCTTTAAGTCCACTATTAATAATATCTACATCTTCTGCTATTAAAACCTTTTTAAACATGTATTAGTTTTTAAATTGAATTTTTACTTTGCACCCTTTTTCAGATGCTGAATCAAAACTAAATGTTCCTCCAAT
>CAYPHE010000385.1:0-2534 GCA_964410075.1 uncultured Polaribacter sp. | reverse complement strand
TTTTTTTCTTACTGAAATAGAACGCTTTAAATACTTGCAGGGTAAATATAATTCACTAATTTTGCACTCGATTTTTTAAGAAATAGAGAAATAAAAAATGAATATTACTAAAGAGAATTTAGACGCGTTAAACGCAGTTGTAAAAGTTGATGTCGTTGCAGAAGATTATCAAGATAAAGTACAAAAAGTCTTAACAGATTATCGTAAAAATGCAAACATTCCTGGTTTTAGAAAAGGACACGTTCCAATGGGAATGATTAAAAAACAATACGGTAAATCTGTAATGATTGACGAAGTAAATAAGCTTTTACAAGACTCTCTAAACAAATACCTTGCTGAAGAAAAATTAGATATTCTTGGAAATCCATTACCTAGAATAAATGAAGATTTTAATTGGGATGCAGAGCAATTTTCTTTTGAATTCGAATTAGGTTTAGCGCCAGAATTTGAAGTTGATGTAAAAGGAAAAAATAAAATTACTGAGTATAAAGTAATTGCAACTGACGATTTGATTGACGAAGAGGTAAAAAATCTTCAGGCACGTTATGGAAAAACGAGTGCACTAGATGAGGTTACTGCAGAAGCAAATGTAACAGGAACTTTTGTTAACGAAGAAAAAGAAATTAACAAAAAAGGAACATTTTCGATTGCTGATTTAAAAGGTAAGAAAAACGAAAAGTTATTATTAGGAGCTAAAAAAGAAGATGTTGTAGAGTTGCCAACAAAAGGGTTGTTCGAAAAAGATCATAAATTACCACAAGTTTTAGGTATTTCTCCAGATGAAGCTAAAGAATTAGATGTAACAGTAACTTTTACTATTGAAGAAGTTACCAAAACAGAACCTGCAGATTTAGATAAAGAACTGTTTGATAAATTATTTACAGATGGCAGTGTAAATACAGTTACAGAACTTAGAGATAAAATAAAAGAAGACGCAGAAAAGCAATTTCAACAGCAAGCAGATCAACAATTATTAAATGCAGTTACAGAACATTTTATAGAAAATGTTAAGTTTGATTTACCAGCTGAATTCTTAAAAAAATGGTTGCAAACTGCAGGAGAAAAGCAGTTGACTGAAGAAGAAGCAGCTGCTGAATATGAAAAGTCTGAAAAAGGTTTACGTTACCAATTAATTGAAGGTAAATTAATGTCTGAAAATGATATTAAGATTGACTACGCAGAATTGGTTGAGTATGCAAAAGGTTTTATTAGAAGCCAAATGGCACAGTTTGGTCAATTAAATCCAGAAGAAAAAGAATTGGATGAGATTGCTGGTAGAATTTTAGCAAATAAAGATGAAGCTCAAAAATTACAAACGCAATTAATTAGCCAAAAATTATTAACGTTCTTTAAAGAGAATGTAAAGTTTAATAAGACAAAAGAAGTTTCTTACGAAGACTTTATCAAAGAAGTTTATAAGTAAAAACATGGTTTACAGATTAATGTTGAACACGTTCAACATCTTGTAAAATAGTAACAAAAGCCAATAAAAACCTGAATTTTTAAGATTCAGGTTTTTTTGATTAAAGGTGTAACAAAATCTTAACGTTATAGTTAGTATCTTTACACCTTATAAAAGATAATCAATTTACAATATGGATTACGGAAAAGAATTCGAGAAATACGCTACAAAACATCATGGAATTAATAGCACTTCCTTTAGTAAAATAACCAGTAGTTTAACGCCATACATTATGGAAGAGCGTCAAATGAACATCACTCAAATGGATGTTTTTTCGCGTTTAATGATGGATAGAATTATATTTTTAGGAACAGGAATTAATGACCAAGTTGCTAATGTTATTCAAGCGCAATTATTGTTTTTAGAAAGTGTAGATGCTAATAAAGACATTTCAATTTATATCAACTCTCCCGGAGGAGGCGTTTATGCAGGCTTAGGAATTTATGATACCATGCAGTTTATAAAGCCAGATGTAGCAACCATTTGTACAGGAATGGCAGCATCTATGGGAGCTGTTTTAATGTGTGCAGGTCAAAAAGGAAAACGTTCTGCATTACCACATTCTAGAATTATGATTCACCAACCTTTAGGTGGAGCTCAAGGACAAGCTTCTGATATAGAAATTACAGCAAGAGAAATCTTAAAGTTAAAAGACGAATTGTATGCAATTATTGCAAACCATTCTGGACAAACTATAGAAAAAGTACATAACGATTCTGATAGAGATTACTGGATGAAAGCTAACGAAGCTAAAGAATACGGTATGATTGATGAAATTTTAGCTAGAAAATAGTATTTGCTAGTTGTTGGTTTTTAGTTGTTAGTTATCTATACTAATAACCATAAACTACCAACAAAAAACCAAATTAAAATGTCAAAAGAAGAAAATTTAGAATGTTCTTTTTGCGGAAGGAAAAAGGCTGAAACAGATCTGCTAATCGCAGGAATTGGAGCACACATTTGTGATAAATGTATTGAGCAAGCTCATGGCATTGTAGAAGAAGAAATTGCCGAAGCTAAAACAAGTTCGCTTTCTAAAGATTTGGTATTAAAAAAGCCAAAAGAAATTAAA
>CAYPHE010000384.1:0-2536 GCA_964410075.1 uncultured Polaribacter sp. | reverse complement strand
TAACACATATATCCCTTTTTGGGAAATGGAACCAAGGGGCGACTTAATTACCAGCGAAAATGTAAGTTACTGTTTAGCTAAAGAAAATGAAATTTATGCAATTTATGTTGAAGCTAATGCCCATAAAATTAAATTGAATTTAGGAAATATACATAAAATATACTCTGTACAATGGTTTGACCCTAGAAACGGAGGGAAACTACAAAATGGGTCAATAACTACAATAACTGCAGACGGATTAAAATCTTTAGGATTTCCTCCTTCAAAAAATAAAAAAGATTGGTTACTGTTAATTAGAAGTAAATCGTAATTTTTTTAAAAAATTTTACCATCAAAACCCTTTATATTTAAAGGTAAAATAACACATATTTTAGATAAAATAATATAGATTTCAGGGAAGTACAGGATAGCTGTACGTTAAGATTCTGTTAATATTGTCAATTATATTAATTATTAAGATGCAGTTGACGCCCTCTAAGACAGTATTTTATTTCGAAAACTAATTAACTAAATTTAAAATTATGAGAAAAATTTTACTTACAGTTTGTCTTTTTGCCTCAGTAGCAATTTCTGCACAAACAATTACAGCTACTACAGATGGTAATTGGAATTTACCAGCTACTTGGGGTGGTACACTGCAATCTGATATTCCTACTGGCAGTAATGATGTAATTATTCCTGATGGGATAAATGTAACTGTTACAGATATACAAGCAGCAAATTCTATTGCTGTTGGAACTTCAAATGCAGATCTTAGAATTGAAACAGGAGGAGCTTTAACAGTTACTGGAGATATTCGTTTACAAAGATTCGATAACGGATTACTCGTAAGAGGTGTTGGGACTAGTAATGCTGTAGCTCCTTTAGGGACACTTATTGTTGGAGGATCTGTGCTACAGAACGGTACAGGAACTGCTAGTAGAAGACTTTCAGTAATAAAACGATTAACAAATGATAAATTTCACTTAGTTTCTTCATTTGCGTCAAATAATGAAAGGGTAAATAGAACAATTGGTCAAGGTGAAATTAGAGATAATGGATCTGTTCATGCATTAGCTATTTATAATAATGCAAACGCAGTAAATTCTAAATATGAGTATTATGGATTATCTCCAGCCAATACTGTTCAATTTACAGGTGGTACAGGTCTATCAGTAAGTGTAAATGGTACAGGAAATAGTAATACAACTGGTGAATTTGAAACAAGAGGTTTTTTTAGTCATGGGTCTACTGTAGATGTTGCTATATCTACAGATGGAGGTACAGGAGATGCTTTCAACTTAATAGGTAATCCTTTTTTATCAAATATCTATGGAAATTTAAACGCAAATGCTACAAATGTATTAACTCAAAATTCGGGAGTTTTAGAAGAAAGCACATTATGGTTTTGGGATGGAGATAATGAAACTTTTGTTACCAAAAATCAATCAAGTTCTGCATTTACAATTCCTCCTACAACTGGATTTTTTGTAAAATCTACTTCTGGTGGAGGTAATTTTACTTTTGCAAAAACAATGGAAACACATACGGCTTCAGGAAGTTTGTTTTCAAAAAGTTCTAGTCAAAGATTTGAAGTTGACTTAAAAATTTCTAATGGAGAATTAAATAGATCTGCATCTATTTTGTTTATAGATAGAGCTACAACAGCTTTTGATAATGGTTACGATAGTTCTATGTTTGGTGGTTTTTCATCTGCTCTAGAAATTTATACTGGTTTAGTAGCCGATAATACTGGCAAAAGATTAGCTATTCAATCTTTACCATCTTCTAATTTTGAAAACATGGTAATTCCAGTTGGGGTTACTGCAACAGCAAATTCAGAAATTACTATTTCTGCAAATGTTTTAAACATTGCTAAAGGATATGATGTAGTTTTAGAAGATAGAACTAATAACGTTTTCACAAGCTTAACTGACGAAAACTCAGTATATACTACAACAGTTTCAGAAAAAAATACAGATGGTCGTTTCTTTTTACACGTTACAGCTTCTGTTTTATCTACTGAAAGTAAATTCTTAGATAGTGTAAGTTTATTTACAACAGATAATTCTAATGTAAGAGTTGTAGGTTTACAAAACGGAAATGCAACATTCCAATTATTTAATGTTTTAGGTGAGCAAGTTTTAAGTACTTCTTTCCAATCAAGAAGTGTTAATAATATTTCTTTACCAAGGTTGTCAAGTGGTGTTTATATTGTACAGTTAACTACACCTTCTGGTAAATTAAACAAGAAAATTGTTTTAAAATAAGAAGAGAAATATTAATAACTAAAAATTAAGACACACCATGAAAAATAATATAAATAAAACACAAGAAGAAAATAAAGACATTACTCGTAAAGAAGCAATTAAAAAAATTGGTAATTACGGTAAGTATGCAGCGTTAACTGCATTAGGTACATATATGATTTTAAATCCTCAAAAGTCTCAGGCTCAAAGTCCGGAGGCACCAGGAACAGGTTTTTAAATCTACTGGAGTATCAATAGTAAAAGCACCAATTCATAAAATGAGTTGGTGTTTTTGTTTACAGCAAAAT
>CAYPHE010000383.1:0-2549 GCA_964410075.1 uncultured Polaribacter sp. | reverse complement strand
CCAGGTGTTGTAGTAATAGATGCAGTTGAAGGAGTTGCATATGTTGCTAAATCTTGAACTTGCATAAAATTATTTTGAGTGTTCTGTTCTGATGAAACAGCAAGCTGCATACGTGGGCGTTTTTGTGTTTTTTTCATTGTTTTAATTTTCAAAATAGTTTCTATATTATTCGGCTACTTCAGTAAAATTGGGCATTAATATGGATAAACCATCCTCAAAACATGAGACATAGATAATTCCACTATTAGAAATCGCAAAACCATAGGGTTGTTTAATTGAAATAGGAGACCCTTTTGTAGGTTTTAATGTTTGTGCGTTTAAAATTGTAACGGCATTATCACCTCCTACATTTCCAATAAAAATACAACTCCCATCAACTGAAAAATCAATAGCTGTTGGATATTCACCTACCTTAATAGGTGATTCAGGGGTTTCTTGGAGTGTTTGTACATTTAATATGGTTAGTGTGCTATCTCCCTTGTTAGTAATATACAACTTAGCTCCATCTGGAGAAATTCTTACACAGCTAGGAGCTTTTCCAACTTTTATTGGAGACTCTGCAATGGGCAATAAGGTTTCTGTATTGAAAACAGATAGTGTATTCTCACCAGAATTTGTGACAAAAATTCGAGTATTATCCTTAGATACAGCAATAGATTCTGGATATATTCCTGTTTTCATTGGAGAACCTTCTATTTGTTGAAGTGTTGTATAATCAAATACTCTGACTGTACTACGGTCTTCACTTGTAATGTAAATACGTTTGAAATCAGGAGAAATAACTATGCCTCCATTGCAAAGGTAATCATCAAAAGAAAAAGGAGATCCCTCTATTTGTTGGAGTGTTTCCGAATCTAAAATTATAAGTCCAGTATATCTTCCTGATTGAGTTATTATGTAAATACGATTGTCCTTCTTAGATACGATTGTCTTCTTTTGATTCACTTCAAAGTTGATTGGTGAATTTGGAACAGCTTGTAAGGTTTTCGAATCCAAAATAGAAAAGAGATATCCAGCTTCTTGCGTAAAATAGATTGTTTTAGAATCAGAAGATATGGCTACAGATCTAGGATTTCCTTCTGTTTTTATAGGTGAACGTGTATCTTTTTGTAAACTATCATAGGTAGCTTTCCATGTTTTGGTAACTTCTTTACCAGAATCATTTTTTGCAATTAATGTATAACTACTCTGAAGTGGGTACTCTGGATAAACTGAAATTGTTCCAGTAGGAAGAAAGTAATTGGGAATGGGTTGAAGACTCACTTGCGTTGCATTTTCCGTTTTCCATTTAGCTATTAATTTGTTGTCTTCCCAGCCCAAAGAAAATTCAGTAATTATAGGCAAGGGATCTATCACTCCAACAGCCAAAGTTACTGGTGTTGATTCATTTTTAGTAGCATCATACGCTGTGAGCGTAAAAATTGTATTCTTAGTCAAAGGACCTATACTAAGGGTGCCATTTGCAGGAAGTGTAGGAGGAATCGTAGCTACTGCAGGTACAGCAGTTAGTTCTACACTTGTTGTATATCTATTGGTTTCCCAATGTAAATCCGCATTTTGGCCATAGGTTACAGGGCTATTTCCAGTTTTTCCAAAAGCGATTATTTTGGGTTGTTTTACATTTATACCCGTTTGACTCTTCAATAAAACACCAGTTCCATATGCCAAGAGTGTGTATAGAGAGGTTTCTTTAGGTTGTACCTTCAAGTTTCCATTCGCATCTAATGGATGTTTTAGATTGTCAAATCCAGGTGAAATCAAACAATAATCAATCTCATCGGTATTCCATACTAAAGAAGTAGTCGCTCCAGGTAAAATGATTGAATCTTGAGAAACAAATTGTGTGATTTGAGATTTGGCTATTTCTTTTGTAACGGTTGTAGACAAATCTGTAATGGTGCCACTTGTGTCTTTTACTTTTATGGAGATTGAAGAGATACCAACGGTTGTGTTTAGTGCAATAGCATCCAAATAAAAAACAGCAATATCACCAGGAGAAAATGTATTGGAATCGCCTGTTTTTGGAGTTGCTAAGAATTGTCCAGAAATAGCACCAGAATTTACATCCCAAAGAGTACCTTCAGCACCTGATATAATCGCAGAAAGAGCTGCTGTTGTCGTTAAATTATTGGCATTTGAATTTGGACCTACAGGAAGTAGAATTTCAATAATCTTTATTTCTATGGAAGTATCCGTACTTGTATTTTGAATAGTGATACTCAAATCTAAAATACTACTTTGTCCAGAAACTGCAGTAATATAGGCGGTTGAAGGCATTGCCGTTGGTGTAAGGTTTTTTCCTTCAACAAAATTAGTTTGCCTTTTTAGTTCTGATGGAGCCAAAGGAGTCATACGAGGACGATTGAGTGTTTTTATCATTTAGTTGGCAATTAATTTAATGCTTAGGGTTAATTCTTTTTGTGAAGCTCCTAGTACTTTAAGAGTTAAGGTAGCTGTTTCTCTTATAAGATATTCGTAAGAAAATTCATTTGTAGGCAATCCTTTTACAGATAATTCATTGCCATCTTCAAGTTCTGCACTTTCTGCCG
>CAYPHE010000382.1:0-2549 GCA_964410075.1 uncultured Polaribacter sp. | reverse complement strand
AAAACAATTATCTTTACAGCATAATTTTAGTTGAAAATGAATATAGAAAACGCACAGCAACAAGTTGATAATTGGATAAAAAATCATGGAGTTAGATACTTTAACGAATTAACAAATATGGCTCAGCTTACAGAAGAAGTAGGTGAGGTGGCAAGAATAATTGCCAGACGTTACGGAGAGCAAAGCGAAAAAGAATCTGATAAAAATAAAGATTTAGGTGAAGAACTAGCAGATGTGGTTTTTGTAGTGTTATGCTTGGCTAACCAAACAGGAGTTAACTTACAGGAAGCTTTTGAGAAAAAGTTAGATATAAAAACGAAACGAGACCACGATCGTCATCATAATAACAAAAAACTAAAATAGCATGGGTTTTATAGATAAAATAAAACAACCTTTATTTTGGAAGAATTTTGCTAAAATTGCACTTCCTTTTTTTATTATAGTTACTTTAATTTCTTTGTTTTTAGAAAGTTCTAGTGCTATTTTTTCTGGAGATTTTAAAACTGTACGTCAAGAAAATTTTGCAAACGGAAAATGGAAATCGTTTTGGGGATTTAAAATCGTATTTACCATACTTTATGCATTAGTAATTACAAATAAAAATATGAAATAGGTGTTATTTAAAAATTTTACCTTTTTTTCTTTTATAAGCAGGAATTAAAATATAAAAGATAACAAAAGCTAAAAACAAGAAACTAACAATTCCGTAAATCAATAAAATTTTTTGAAATCCTGCTATTTTGCGTTCAGAAATTTTTTGATACTTATTTACTAAAGCATCCATAGTTATTAAAAAATCGTTTTCATTGTCTTTTACAGTAGCTACAAACTTTTCAAAAATTTCTTGATTGTCTGGGTTATCAATAGTTTCATTAGCTGCGTTTACAATTTTTTTAAAGTAAATCTGATTTTTTTTAAATAAAACGTCAATCTCTGGATCGTTATATTTTGTATTGTTTATATTTTTAATATAATAGTTGTCATGAGAAAAATCATCAATAAGATTAGATAATTCATTTAAATCTATATAGTAGCGGTACAAATCTTTAACTTCGTTTGCATACAAAGCTATTTTAGTAATTTTCTGACTGTACATACTTTGCTTACCAGAAATATTAATTAATTCTGCGTCGTAAGCTTGTCTCTTTATATCTAAATGAAAAATAATTTGGCTAGAAACCGTAATTAAAACAAAGACAATACAGGCTAAAATAATCTTCTTTTTCATTAGAAAATATTTGAAGTTAGGGGTTAAAGTTGTAAAACTATTCAAATTTTTCAAATAAAAAAATAATTATCCACATTGGTTGTGTAAATTTGAGCCCTTTAAAACTAAAAACTCGTTTTTAAGAATGGATATTCTTTTACATAAACTTCACAACCAAAACGTAAGTGAAAATATAACTATTTCTGGCTCTAAAAGTGAATCTAACCGATTATTGATTTTACAAAATTTATTTCCAGAAATTGCAATTGATAATTTATCAGATTCAGACGATTCCATTCATATGCAACATGCATTATCTACAAAGGAAACTTTGGTAAATATTGGTCATGCAGGAACAGCTATGCGTTTTTTAACCTCGTATTTTGCGGTAAAAGAAAACAGAGAAACGGTTTTAACAGGTTCTGAAAGAATGCAGAATAGACCAATACAAATTTTGGTAGAAGCTTTACAAGATTTAGGAGCAAATATTACTTACGAAGCTAAAGAAGGGTATCCTCCAATACGAATAAAAGGAACAAAATTAGCCAAAGATAAAGTTCAAATTAACGGTAATGTAAGTAGCCAATATATTTCTTCTTTGTTATTAATAGCTTCTAAATTAGAAAATGGCTTAACTATAGAATTAATTGGTAAAATTACTTCAATTCCTTACATAAATATGACCTTGAGCTTACTATCTCAATTAGGCATTGAAAATTCTTTTAAAGGAAATACAATTAAAGTATTATCTAAGCAAAACATTGTAAAACAAACGGTTGTTGTAGAATCTGATTGGTCTTCTGCAAGTTATTTTTATTCTATTATAGCTTCTTTAGAAATTGGTTCTCAAATTACACTTTCTGCCTACAAAGAAAATAGTTTGCAAGGCGATTCTTGTTTAGCAGAAATCTATCAGCATTTTGGAGTTTCAACTGTTTTTAATAAAAATTCAATTGTTTTAACCAAAGAAAAAGAAACCAATAAAGCAACTTTAGAAATTAACTTAAAAAACGCACCAGATATTGCACAAACTATTGCAGTAACCTGTTTTTCTGAAGAAATAGCATGTAATTTAACTGGGTTACATACTTTAAAAATAAAAGAAACCGATCGTTTAGAAGCGTTAAAAGAAGAGTTAACCAAATTAGGAGCAACTATTTCTGTAACTAACGAAAGTTTACATTTAGAAGTTGCTACTTCTATAAATGATAATGTAGCAATTGCTACCTATAACGATCATAGAATGGCTATGGCTTTTGCGCCTTTAGCTTTAAAAGTACCTATTAAAATTTTAAACGCAGAAGTAGTAACCAAATCTTACCAAAAATTTTGGGAAGACATG
>CAYPHE010000381.1:0-2554 GCA_964410075.1 uncultured Polaribacter sp. | reverse complement strand
GTTAGTGGTTAGTGGTTAGTGGTTAGTGGTTAGTGGTTAGTGGTTAGTGGTTAGTAAATTAAAAAAAAGAATTCAGGTTTTTGCAATGCTAAAACCTGAATTTGTATATTTTACTTGTTACAATTTGTTATGCAATAAAGTAATCTTTTCTTAAAGAATTACCTTGAAATTTCTACAATTTCAAATTTCATAATTCCACTTGGTACTTTTATTTCTGCTATTTCACCTACTTCTTTTCCTAACAATCCTTTTCCTATTGGAGAATTTACTGATAATTTTCCATTTCTAACATCAGTTTCAGAATCTGCAACTAAAGTGTATGTAAACTCCATTCCGTTTGCAACGTTTTTTATTTTTGCTTTAGAATGAATTAAAATTTTAGAAGTATCTAATTGGCTTTCGTCTATAACTCTTGCATTAGCTACTACGTTTTTTAATTTTGCTATCTTAGTTTCTAGGTGAGATTGTTCTTCTTTAGCTGCATGATATTCTGCATTTTCACTTAAATCTCCTTTGTCTCTTGCATCTGCAATTTCCTGAGTAACTCTTGGTCTTTCAACTTGCTCTAATTGTGCTAATTCTTCTTTTAGCTTTTTTAATCCTTCCTCAGAATAGTATGATATATTGCTCATTTTCTTCTTTATTTTAAATAATGTGAAAAATATTAATTCAAAATAATTTTACACAAAAATGTTTATTATGCTTTTCCTTTTTTAAAATCAAAAATCTCATTGCCTTAAATAGGAATGAGATTATCTCTCAAAGGTACAAAATATTTGTAAATTGCCATCGTTTTTATTGAAACAACAGCAACTAATGGTAAAAAAAATATTTTTAATAGCACTTATTTTTCTTTTTTTTTCTTGTAAAAACAATACAGATTTAGAGGATTGTTCCTTACAATTTCCTGTAAGTGTTACCAAAAGTTTGTCTTTACCAGAAGTAAATAGCGCTCAGGTTCCTGGTGGTTTTGCTTTTTTAAATAACGAAGGAAGAAAAGGTATTTTGTTATTAAATATAAATGGAAACGATTTTGTTGCTTATGATAGAATTTGCCCTAACGACTTCTGCTCTACCCCAATGTCTTTTGATGGGAGTTTTACTTTAGAATGCAGTTGCGATGGTAGTAAATACGGTATTGGACCAGGAATTGGTGGAGCTCCACAAACCAATGGTTTTGATTGCCCCGCAATAGAATATCAAGTACTACGCAACGGAAATACAATAAGAATTATCAATTTTTAGCATAGCTAGCCGAAGTTGTTTATTTTTGCTGAAAAGCAACAGTAAACGTGAGTAATTATTTTTCTTCAGATTTTAAATTAGGTGTTTTAGGTGGTGGTCAACTAGGTAGAATGCTTTTAGCAGAAACTCAAAAATTCGACATTCACACATCTATTTTAGATAGTAATAAAAATGCACCCTGTGCTGCAATTTGCAATACTTTTATAGTTGGTGATTTATTAGACTTTGATGCCGTTTATAACTTTGGAAAAAGTGTAGATTTATTAACAATAGAAATTGAGAACGTAAATTTAGATGCCTTAGATAAATTAAAAGCAGAAGGTTTAACCATTTACCCAAAACCAGAAGATCTTAGAATTATTCAAAGTAAAGCAAGACAGAAAAACTTTTATAAAGACAATCAAATTCCTACCGCTCCATTTTCTCATTATGCTTATTTAGAAGAATTAAAACATGCTATAGAGAATAGTATTATTGATTTTCCTTTTGTTTGGAAAGCTGCTCGTTTTGGTTACGATGGAAATGGTGTGAAAATTGTTAGAAATCTAGAAGATTTAAACGGTTTGCCTAATGTAGAATGCATTACTGAACAGTTAATTCCGTTTAAAAACGAGTTAGCTGTAATTGTAGCTAGAAATATTGAAGGAGAAACAACAACATATCCAGTTGTTGAAATGGAATTTCACCCAGAAGCCAACCAGGTAGAGTATGTAATTTGTCCTGCAAGAATAGATAATAAAGTTGCTGAAAAAGCCAGAGCGATTGCTCTTGAGGTAGTAAAAAAATTAGATTTTGTTGGTTTGTTGGCTGTAGAAATGTTTCAAACTAAAAATGATGATATTATAGTAAATGAAGTTGCTCCTAGACCTCATAACTCTGGACATTATTCTATTGAAGCAAGTTACACCAATCAATTTGAGCAGCATTTGCGTAGTATTTTAAATCTTCCTTTAGGCAATACACAAAGTAAAGTTGCAGGAATTATGGTAAATTTAGTAGGAGCCGAAGGTTTTTCTGGTTATGTTATTTATGAAAACTTAAATGACATTTTAAAGATTGATGGAGTAACACCTCATATATACGGAAAGAAAGAAACAAGTCCTTTTAGAAAAATGGGACATGTAACTATCGTAAATAAAGACATTGATAAAGCAAGAGAAATTGCGCAACAAGTAAAAGAAACGATTAAAGTAATTAGTAAATAAGCGTCATTACGAACGACAGTGAAGTAATCTCTATTTTATAAAAAGATTGCTTCGTCATAAATTCCTCGCAATGACAAAAAGAAAAAATATGGTAGGAATAATAA
>CAYPHE010000380.1:0-2569 GCA_964410075.1 uncultured Polaribacter sp. | reverse complement strand
TAACCAAAAAAAGAGATTAAAACAGTGTTTTAATCTCTTTTTCCTTTTTGTAATTTTTTCTTAGTAGCTCGTTAAACTTTCATAGCTTGTTTCATTAATTTTCTTTTTGCATACATTTTATTCTTTTTCAAACCAACTGTAATTTTCTTTCTTAGCAATTATAATTCTCTTTCAATGCAAAACTCTTTTTCTAGTAATAATTTCTTTTTCTTACAATCTAAAATTCACTATTAATTTTCTTTTTCATACATCAAAGGTACAATCTAAATAAAGTTCGTTTTGATGCATATAAATGAAAATGTAACTCATATACATTATAAGTCAAAATGAGATTCACTAAAAAAACAATGTTAGTAACTAATAAATAGTAAATTTTAAACTACTTAAGCTGAATAGTTATTGCTTTTCTAGAGTAATATAAACAGGAAAATGGTCTGAAAATCCACCTTTATACCAAGGTCCAATATAGGTTCTATGTGGACTCCCTTTTAATTTACCCTTGGCAACTTGTAACCATTTTTTATTAAATATGTTCGCTTCTAGAAAATGATGATTGCTTATGGA
This sequence comes from uncultured Polaribacter sp., assembly GCA_964410075.1. Taxonomy (GTDB): domain Bacteria; phylum Bacteroidota; class Bacteroidia; order Flavobacteriales; family Flavobacteriaceae; genus Polaribacter. The sequence goes on along the minus strand of CAYPHE010000380.1, from coordinate 2,005 downwards.
TTGATTTAGAAAGTTTTTTGAGACAATAATTTGATCAAACAAAAACCATTTTTTTTGAAAAGTAAGTGTACCTAATCCTTGTTTATACAAATCTTGCATTGGATTGAAGAAATCTTCAGTTACCAAATAATCTTTAATACTTTTTGAAGTAGGGTTATCGTTAAAATCCCCCATAATAATAATCTTCGCCTGAGTATCTTTCTCTGAAATTTCTTCAATTATTTCAGCTACTAACTCAGAGGCTTTTATTCTTTTGTGCTCAGTTTCTTTAACACCCTCTCTCCTAGATGGCCAATGATTCACAATAATGTGAATCAATTCGTTATTTAAAAATCCCGATACTAATAAAACGTCTCTCGAATATTCAACAACACCATCTTTGTTGATAAAATTTAAAGGATAAGTTTTGGTGTCCACTGGGTCAAAAAAAGAATCTCTATACAATAAAGCGGTATCTATACCTCTTCTATCACTAGAATCAAAATGAACATACCTATACCCATAATCGCTAAGATTTTTGTGATTTACCAAGTCATTTAAAACCTTGGTATTTTCTACCTCAACCAAACCAACCAAAACTGGTAAGTTATTTGAAGCTTCTTTACCTATTTGAGAAATTACATAACTAATTTTCTTTAGTTTTTTAAAGTACCTTTTGTAATCCCAAGCTAGTTTCCCTTTTGGAGTATAATTTGAGTCGTTGGTATACTTATTATTTATAGTATCAAATAAGTTTTCTACATTATAAAACGCAATCGTAAGTACTTCGTCTCTATTTTTTTTATTCATAAAAGTACTTTACTAATAGTAATTTTAAATAGATTCACCAAGTTCCTTTAGCTTTTCTGTGTTTTCAGCAAGCATTAATTCATCTATAATTTTTTGAACGTCTCCGTTTACAATGTTTTGTAAATCGTACAAAGTAAGTCCTATTCTATGATCAGTAACTCTTCCTTGCGGATAATTATAAGTTCTAATTTTTGCACTTCTATCTCCAGAAGTTACCATAGAGCCACGTTTTGCAGCATCAGCTTCTTGCTTTTTAGCCAATTCTAAATCGTATAAACGAGAACGTAATACTTTAAACGCTTTTTCTTTATTTTTATGTTGACTCTTTTGGTCTTGACATTGCGCAACTAAACCAGTTGGAATATGAGTTAAACGAACTGCTGAATATGTTGTGTTTACAGATTGCCCTCCAGGACCTGAAGAACAGAAAAAGTCAATACGTACATCTTTAGGATTAATTTCTACATCAAATTCTTCTGCCTCAGGAAAAACCATACACGTTGCTGCAGAAGTATGCACACGACCTTGAGTTTCGGTTTGTGGTACACGTTGTACACGGTGTACTCCAGCTTCAAATTTTAAAGTTCCGTAAACATCTGTTCCAGAAACTTCAAATTGAATTTCTTTAAATCCTCCGTTTGTTCCTTCAGAAAAATCTACAGTAGATACCTTCCAACCTTTGCTTTCGCAATACTTGCTATACATTCTAAACAAATCTCCAGCAAAAATACTTGCTTCATCTCCTCCTGTACCTGCTCTTAATTCTACTACTGCATTTTTACTATCCTCTGGATCTTTAGGTATTAATAAAAATTTGATTTCTTCTTCTAATTGAGGTATTCTTTCGTTAGCTTCTTCTAATTGCATTTTTGCCATTTCTGTCATTTCTGCATCAGAACCATCTGAAATAATTTCTTTAGCTTCCTCTATATTTTCTAGTAAAGATTCATATTCTTTACCTTTTTTTACAACATCTCCTAAGTCTTTATACTCTTTACTTAATTGTGCATAACGCTTTTGATCCATGATAATTTCTGGCTGAATAATCAAATCAGAAACCTCATCATAACGTTGTTTTACAATCTGTAATTTATCTAACATCTGTTTTTTTCTTATGCGACGAAATTACAATTTTTATTCTACTTTTTTAAGCTGGTTTATTTGAGTTTTTTATATAAAGAATAAAAATTTAAAACTTGTATTAGATATTACCTAC
>CAYPHE010000379.1:0-2574 GCA_964410075.1 uncultured Polaribacter sp. | reverse complement strand
AAAAAGATTTTGGATTTAATTAGTGAAAAACGCAACTATATAAGAAACTGTAGTTTTTAAATCGAATTAATTTGTTTAGATTTCTCCATAAAGTCAAAAGGACAAGTTAACAAAATCTTAGTCGTCATTTTGAGTGGAACGAAATGGAATCGAAGAATCTATAAATTTAGATTGTTTTACGAAAGTTTCGCTCACTAAATAACAGAATAACAAAATTTAGATCTCTTTTAACTTTAGAAATTTCGTCTAAATTCGTTTAATAAAATGGCAGTAGCAGTAGCTACATTTAAGCTTTCTGTCTGTTGTGTTTCTCCAAATCTTGGTATTGTAACCTTTGTATTGTTAATAGCTTCAATGTCTTTAGAAATACCATTGGCTTCATTACCCATTACCAAAATACCTTCTTTTGGTAGTGTTTCTTTATGAATGTTTTTCCCATCCATGTCTGCAATAAAAATAGGCAAAGAAGTATTAGATAAAAACAAATGCAAATCTGTGTATATTATTTTTACTCTTGTTAAAGAACCCATAGAAGACTGCACTACTTTTTGGTTGTAAACATCTACAGTGTTTTTAGAACAAACAATTTGTTCAACCCCAAACCAATCGCACAATCTAATAATTGTACCTAAATTTCCGGGATCATTTATATCATCTAAAGCAACAATTAAATTTTTAGATGTAATTTTTATTTCTGCAGGTATTTCAAACAACGCCAAAACTTTATTGGGCGATTTTAAATTGCTTATTTTCTTTAGGTCATTGCTAGAAATTTCCGTTTTATGATTAATAGCATTAGCATCATAATCAGCAGTATGAAAGAGGTGGTGTAAGGTTAAAGAAGAGTTTATTAATTCTTCAACAACTTTTATTCCTTCAGCAATAAATAATTGATGCTTTGTGCGATACTTTTTTTGCGATAAACTAGTTATTAGTTTTAACTGATTTTTTGAAAGCGTCATTTATTTTTTTGATTGATTTTAAACCGTTTAAAAATAGTATTTTTATCCGCGAAAGCAGGACGAATTTAATGAAAAAACTTTCTTTTTATATTTTATTACTCATAACAATTATAGCTTGTAATTCTACAAAGCATGTTGCAGAAGATGAACACATGCTTACGCAAAATTACATTTATTTAGATAGTGTAAAATATAAAAAAACAGATCTTCAGAAATATGTTTTGCAAAAGCCAAATCCACGATTTTTAGGATTACCTTTTGGTTTATATACTCATAATTTAGGAAATCACGATGCGCCAGATACGCCTAGCGAATGGGGAAAAGAACATAAAAACACCTATAATTTTATAAAAAGTATTTTTTCAGAAAAACAAAGTATTGCTTATGCAAACTATTGGATAAATACAAATAAGTGGTTTTTAAAATACGAAGAACCTGTAATTACAAGTAATTTTAGGATAAATAGTACGGCGGATAATTTGACATCTTATTATAAAACACAAGGTTATTTTGGGGCGAAAGTAAATGCCGTTATCAACAAGTATAAAAATAAAAAAGCAACTGCATCTTATTACATTTCACCAGGAGATGTTACAACTTTAGATACCGTAAGTCTTAAAATAGAATCCCCCGTTTTAGATTCTATATTTAAAAAATCGGATCGAGAGATTTTATTGAAAACAAATCAACAATATAAAGATCAGGTGTTTAGAGAAGAAGCAAAAAAAATGGTAAAGCTTTTTCGCAATAACGGTATTTATAATTTTAATGAAGAAGCCATTGGGTTTTATGTAGATTCTACTAGAGTAGATAACAAAACTAATGTAGATTATATTGTGGCTAAAGATCGTTTGGTAGAAACAGAAAGAGGAACTTACCAAACAGAAGCGTTTAAGGTTCATAAAATTAGAAACATAAATGTAATAACAGATTATACTTTTGCAAGAAAGGACGATGATTACAAAGACACTATAACTTATGAAGGAATTAGATACTTAGCACACGATAAGCTTCAATACAAAGCCAAGTATTTATCTCAGTCTTTATTTATTAAGCCAGGTGGAATTTATAAAGATACCCTTCGTAGATTAACAAGAAATCATCTTAAATCTTTAAAAAACTTTAAGTCTACCAATATTAATTTTAGTAAAGTTTCTGATGACGAAAATTTGCTAGATATGGATGTTTTTTTAACACCTATAGATAAATATACTTTAGGAATTGAAACAGAGTTAACCCATTCTAATATTAGAGAAATTGGTACTTCATTAAAGTTTTCTAGAACAGATAGAAACTTATTAAAAGGAGCGGAACTTTTAAAATTATCTTTATTAGGCTCTTATTTTATTGCGGTTAATGGACCTGGTTGGGAGTTAGGGGCAGATGCTTCTTTAGAAATTCCGCGTTTTGTAGCTCCTTTTGGATTAAGTAGTGTGGTGCCCAAACGAATGTCTCCCAGAACTCTATACTCTTTAGGTTCTAGTTTTCAAAAAAATATTGGTTTAGATAGGCAAACGTTTACTTTTTTGTCAGACTATCAATGGAAATTTAACAGCAAAAAAACAATACAAATAGAGTTGTTTAACACACAGTATATTCAAAATTTAAACGT
>CAYPHE010000378.1:0-2578 GCA_964410075.1 uncultured Polaribacter sp. | reverse complement strand
AATAAATAGTACCTAATTGATTATGATAATCTGCAATTCCATAATTATCACCAATAGCTTTGAGCGCATTAATTGCTGATAGTAAATCTTTTTTAGCTTTATCAATTTTTCCTATTTTCCAATATACTAAAGCCCTATTTCCAATAATATAAGCTTTTCCAATGGGTATGTTTATTTCTTCAAATAAAGGTTCTGCTTCATTATAAAGTTCTAAAGCGTCATCATATTTTTTATAAGAATAGTGATCAAAGCCTGTATTTAATAGTGCTATTGCCAATTGGTTTTTTGAAGCATGTTTTCTAAAAATACTAATTGCTTTATTTTGATACAATAAAGAATTACTGAAATCTTTATTTATAGCATAAGTATTTGATATTTCACTATATGCTTCGGCTTCAAAAATGGGCATATTATTTTCAAAAGCTAATTTCGCACTTTTAAATAAGTTTTTAAATGAGCTTTTTAAATCACCTTTTAGTCGATATGCAACCCCTTTAAAGTTATACGCCTGTACTTTATAATAATTAGGTTTATACTTTTTTGAATTTTTTAAAAGTAAATTTGCATAAGCCAACTTTTCTTCTGGTATAGAAGAGTTAATTGTTATAGAATAAAGTAATTTTGCTTTTGTAGACTCATCAGAGTTCTTATTGTGTCCAAAAACAGTGATTAAACTATCTACTTTCTTTTGTTTTTGACAAAAAAAAGTATTGGTTACAAAAAAAAGAAAAAGACAAACTAAAATATAATTTCTCACCCTTCTTCTTGCTTAACTTGAAGATGAGGATCAATACAGAATTCTATAGACTGCCATTTACCGTTTAAATCTGGATATTCGAGAATTGCATTTAATGTAAAAGTCACTTCCTCAATTGTATTTAATGTATCTCTGTCTATAATAAAGCTAATATGGTTATTCGTTTTATTTATTTTAGGAATAGTTTTAATCCTTTTATCCTCACAATTAAAACCTTTAAAGTATAGTAGATTTTTTGTGTACAAATAGAGCGGCAATATTGTAAAGCCAATTGCTCTATTTAGGTCAGTTTTTACCACAAAATTTTTAACAGGGTCTCCCATAGACATTGCTCCTTGTGAGAAAATTAAACAATTATTTAAAGCTTCTCTATCTGTTATTATTAGATTTTCTTTTTTCTTTTGTTTTAATTGATATAACTCAATAATAGCATCTGTGTTAATTTGTAAAAAAATGTGTTTTGTAGGTTTCATAATGTTCTTTTTGTAAATATATTAATTTTTTAAAAGGCTACTTTAGTTAAAAAAGTAACCTTTTATTGTTTAATTTGTTTGGTTAGTTCTATTCTTTATTAGAAAGAATAAAAACAAAAAGACTTTTAAAGTTAATTGCTAAAGGATTTTAATGTTCCTTCAATATTAGCAATATCTCTAAAGTTACTTGCTAATTCAGAAGTAAATTCTAAAGGTTGAGATTGAACCCAGTTCCCTCCAGTTTGTTCACATAGAGCATCTATTATAACCGTTACGTTATCAGACGAAAGTTGATAAGATCCTGCTGGAACATAAGGACCCAAATTAGTTGTAGGGTTTGGTTCTGGTGAATCACTAGTGAATACTGTAAGTTTTCCCTCAATGTTAGCGATATCTCTAATCTTTGAAGCTTCTTCCTGAGAAAAACTTAAACTAGATGGAACAACATTTCCATTACTCTGTCTACAACTAGCATTAATAGTTACAGATACACTTCTACTTGTTATTAAATAACTTCCTTTAGGAATATATTGGTTTGAACTCATAATTTTAAATTTTTAAGTTTTCTTACTCTTTTCTATAGGTTTTTCAGATTAACACCTTTTTATATTTATTCATTATTCATAAATGTAAATCCTGTTAAAGTAGGTTTACAATTAAATTAGTACTCTATAAAGCGACAATACTAATTCCACCAAATAAATCCTTTGAAGAAAGATCAATTACCAATTTAAACGTAGGAGAAGAACTGGTGCTTACTGTGGCTAGATTTTTCTGGTTATTTGGGTAAGGAGTTTCTGTTGTAAGACATTGAAGTAGTATACATGCTTCTCCTGTGTTTCCGTCATTCCAGTACAATTGATACTGACCCTGACAGGTAGAAATTTGAAGATAACTTGTATTTGGGTATGCTTCACCAACTTTTAAGATTGGAAAATTAGGAACTTCAATTGTTCCCGAACAAACTTTTCCCCACTCCCAGCTGTTTAAAGTATTAACTGCGTATACAAAAGGGGATCCTGTTGTTATTGTTTGATTTTGAATTTCGACTTCACTAATTGGAAATAATTTTGACATTTTAATTAATTTTTTTGTTGTACTTATTTTTTAACTTTTCTAAGTTCATATCGTTTTTATGAGCGCTTTTTTGAGTCAAAACTTTTCAAAAAAAGCAGATAATAAAATTTAAAACTGCGTAACCAAATCATATTTTACTTCAAGTTAGCCAGCTTTTTTAGCTTTAATTTTCTTACTAATTTTTAAAGTTTTTTTAATTCACACTCTGTCTTTTTTGTGCACATGTATAAGAACACTACAAAGTTGTTCTTTATTTACTTTAAAAAAATCA